>NZ_JAOQNS010000013.1 GCF_025961475.1 Rhodobium gokarnense
CACCAGGCGATCGGAAACATCCCCCCAAAGGCCTTCGCCGATCAAAAGAAAACCGAAAACCCATCACCGAATTCGTGAACTTGCACAGCAATGACAGCGGCAAGTGCCGAATGATCGGCAACGGCCCCAGAACATCGGAGTTCCCATGAAAGCGCTTGTCAAATCGAAGCCGGAACCGGGCCTCTGGCTCTCCGACGAACCGAGGCCCGAGATCGGCCCCGACGACGTCCTCATCCGCATCCGCAAGACCGGTATCTGCGGCACGGACATCCATATCTTCAACTGGGACGACTGGGCGGCGGGCACGATCCCGGTGCCGATGATCGTCGGCCACGAATATGCCGGCGAGGTGGTCGAGGTCGGCGAGGACGTGACCAATGTCGCCGTCGGCCAGCGGGTCTCGGGCGAGGGCCACGTGGTCGGCAAGACCAGCCGGGCGGCGCGGGCCGGGCGCTTCCACCTCGATCCGGAGACGAAGGGCATCGGCGTCAATATCCCCGGCGCCTTTGCGGAATATCTGAAGGTCCCGGCCTTCAACGTGGTCGCGCTGCCCGACGACGTCGACGACGAGCTCGGCGCCATCCTCGACCCGCTCGGCAATGCGGTCCACACGGCGCTGACCTTCGACCTCGTCGGCGAGGACGTGCTGATTACCGGTGCCGGGCCGATCGGCATCATGGCCGCGGCCGTCGCCCGCCATGTGGGCGCCCGGCACGTCGTCATCACCGACATCAACCAGGACCGGCTCGATCTGGCGGCGACCGTCGCGGATGTGCGGCCCGTGAATGTGGCGCGCGAGACCGTGCGGGACGTGATGGGACGTCTCAATATGCGCGAGGGCTTCGACGTCGGGCTGGAGATGAGCGGCGCGCCCGCCGCCTTCGACGACATGCTGGAGCACCTCATCGTTGGCGGGCGGATCGCCATGCTCGGCCTTTCCGCCGAGCCCTATCCCGTCGACTGGTCGCGCTTCGTCCTCAAGCAGCTCACCGTCAAGGGCATCTACGGCCGCGAGATGTTCGAGACCTGGCACAAGATGCTGGCGATGCTGCAGAGCGGTCTCGACATCCGCCCGGTGATCACCCACCGCTTCCCCATCGACCGGTTCGAGGAGGGGTTCCAGGCGATGCGCTCGGGGACAAGCGGCAAGGTGGTGCTGGACTGGACGGCCTGAGGCGGGCGGTACGGCAGCACTGATGATCACGTTCCTCGCCGCGCTTTTTTGCTTTTTCCTCTTCCATGCGGTGCCGGCGCAGCCGGCCGTGCGCCGGCGGCTGGTGGCGATGCTGGGGCGAAGACCCTATCTCGCCGCCTATTCGGTGCTCTCAACGCTGCTGCTTGCCTGGCTGATCGTTGCGGCATGGAAAGCCCCCTATGTGCCGCTGTGGGCGCCCGAGCCGTGGCAGGCGGGGCTTGCCGTCGTGCTTGTCCCCATCGGTCTTTTCCTGACGGTTGCCGGTGCGGTCTCCGCCAATCCGTTCTCCGTGACGCTCACCGCCGCGCCGTTCGATCCCGAACGACCGGGGATTATTGCCCTCACCCGCCATCCGGTGCTCTGGGGTCTCTTCTTCTGGGGGTTCGCCCACACCATCGCCAATGGCGACGCGGTCGGACTCATCCTCTTCGGCACCCTCACCGTCTTTGCCGGAACGGGGACCCTCATCGCCGACCGGCGGGCCAGGCGCCGCCTCGGCCTTGAGGAATGGGAAAGGCTCGCCCGCGGCACGTCCAACCTGCCCCTAGCCGCACTGGTTTCAGGCAAGGCGCGCTGGACAGCCGACCGGGCGCAGGCCCTCGGCCTTGCCGCTTCCCTTGCCGCCAGCCTCTACCTGCTCCTCGCCGGCGGTCACCTCGCCCTTTTCGGCGTCGACCCGCTTATCTGGTGGCGCTGACCCGGAAAACAAAAAGGCCGGCGCTTTTGCGGCGCCGACCTTTCCGTCATTTGCTTGAATCGGATGTCGGGTTCAGGAGCCCGGGCCGTCGTCGAAGGCGACCTCGTCGACCAGTTCGGAGGCGCGCTTGCGGTATTTGGCGACCTCGATCAGCGGCAGGTCGTCGGCCTTGAAGTCACCCCAGGACTTCACCAGGTCGGACGGCTCCACGTCCGGATTGACCGGGTATTCGTAGTTGACGCCGGCATAGATGTGCTGGGCCTCGTCGGAGGCGAGGAATTCCATCAGCTTGACGGCGTTCTCCCGGTTCGGGGAGAACTTCGCCATCACCATGCCGGACATGTTGACGTGGGTGCCGCGGCCTTCGGTGTTGGGGAACAGGATGTGCACCGAGGCGGCCCAGTCCTTCTGTTCCGGCTCCTTCTCGTTGGTCATCATCTGGCCCATGTAATAGGTGTTGCCGAGCGAGATGTCGCAGAGCCCGCCGAAGATGTTCTTGACCTGGGCGCGGTCGTTGCCGGCCGGCTTGACCGCCAGGTTGTTCTTCACCTTCTGCAGCCATTCCCGGGTCGCCTCCTCGCCATTGTGGGCGATCAGCGAGGCAACGAGGCCGATGGTGTAGTCGTGCTGGCCGGAGCGGGTGCAGATGCGGCCCTTCCATTTCGGATCGGCCAGTTCCTCATAGGTGATGGCATCCTGCGGCACCCGCTCGCGCGAGGCATAGACGACGCGGGCGCGGGTCGTCAGGCCGAACCAGTGGCCCTCGGGATCGCGGTATTTGGCCGGGATGTTGTTGTGCAGGACGTCGCTTTCGACGCTCTGGGTGATGCCCATCTGCTTGGTGGCATCGAGCCGGCCGATGTCGGTGGACAGCAGCAGGTCGGCCGGCGAATTGCGGCCCTCGATGCGGATCCGCTCCTCAAGCCCCTTCTTGGCGAAGATGACGTTGACCTGGATGCCGGTCTCCTCGGTGAAGGCATCGAGCAGGGGTTTGATCAGATAGGGCTGGCGGTAGGAATAGACGTTGACGGAGCCGTCCGCGGCGGCCGGCGCAGCAGCGCCGAGGGCGAGGGTCGCGGCAAGGACGCCGCCAAGCGCGCCGTTCCGGCAAATTCGTTTCAACATACGTCGTTCTCCCTGATGTCGTGCCCGGACAGTGTGCGGCGGGCCGCGGTCCTTACCGCCTCGTGCCGCGCTGCGACCGACATCCCCTCGGCGATCGCTTCGTCCGGCAGACCTTTCCCGTCTGCCATAAAGGGCGTTTCGGTGCCACCCCGATGGGCCTCTGGATATTGCAATTGCGACTGATTTGCAATCGCGAAAAGAACCAAAGGACCGATCCCAAGGCTGGGCCGGCATGAAAAACGCGCCCCGCGACGGGCGCGGGACGCGTCTTCGACAAGGGAGCCTGTCGGGGAACGGCCCCCTCTTTCGGGAGTGCGGGCTGCAGACAGGTGGCGATGGCGGCCCGCGGCTCCCGTCCCTGGCGGGGCCGGCCGGGCATTGGCGCCGGCCGGCATCCCTGATCCTTTCGGGGTCTACAGCTTGGTGCTGTCGGGTTCGCCGCTGTCGGTAGCGCCGTCGTCCGACGGGTTATCCTCGGGCGCCTCGTCCATCATGTTGCTGTCGTCGTCACCCGGGTCGTCGGCGCTGTCGTCGGTGTCCCAGGGGTTCTGGCCCATCTGCGGCGGGCCACCCCAGCCGGGGCCGCCCCATGCCGGTCCGCCCCAGCCGGGGCCGGGACCATAGCCCGGACGACCATAGCCCGGACCGGGGCCGTAGCCCGGACCGTCCCAGCGGTCATCCCAGCGGCCGGGTCCGCCCCAGCCGGGGCCACCCCAGCCGGGACCGCGCCCATAGCCGGGGCCAGGGCCGTAACCGGGGCCGGGACCATAGCCCGGACCACCCCAGCCGCGCATGCCGCGCATCCCGCGTTTGCCGCGCATGCCGTTGCGGCCGCCGCGCCAGCCGCGGCGCATGTCGTAGAGCGCCTGCTTCTGGTCGTCACTAAGGCTGGCATAGAGCTTTTCGAGCGCCGGGCGGATTTCCTTGATGGCGGCGAGCCGGGCCTCCAGGCGCTTTTCGACCTGGGCGAGCCGCTCCGGCGGGGTCGCGCTCGGGCCGGGCCAGCTCTTGCAGGCCTCCTGCACCCCGGCGCGGGCCTTGCCGACCGCCGAGCGCAGGTCCGCGATCAGCGGCTTCTGCTCCTCGGTCGGATCGATCGCCTGTTCGGCGCGATCGAGCATGGCCTCCATGCGCGGGCTGGCGGCGCCACGGCAGGTCATGGCCATCATCGGGCCGCCCAACATGCCGCGTCCGCCGGCCCCCGGACCGCCGCGCGGACCGTAGGGGCCGCCGAAAGCGTAGGCGCCTACGGCGCTTGCTCCGAGCGCAGCGGCAACAAGGCCGGCGGTCAGAAGCTGGGTTCTCCGTCTCATGACGTTTCCCTTCCTGTGAATGATCTGTCGTCGCGCTTTGCGCAACGGCCGAAGCGTGCGCCCCGTCCCCAAGGTTGTCAATTTGGCCCTACATTAAGTTTTTGTAATGGCACGGTAATCCTGCGTCCATCCGACGCTTCTCCTTGGCCTTGTTCTAAGAATCGTCCGCAGAAGTTGCAGCCTCGATGTCCCTGCCGGATCGTTCCACACCCCCGGCCCGGAACGCCGTTTTCCGGGCGCGGGCTTTCGCCGCGGCCGGCCGAGGTTGTGCTTTGGCGCGGCCTCCCTCATCTCGGCGGCGACAATCGCAGCGGGTGCCAAGCGGGGCCCGGGCGCGTAGGATGGCCGCCGTGATGACACTTACGAAGCAGAACAGGCATCCGACCGGGGCCGACCCGGCCGCCGGGCCCGTCTTTCGCACCGAGGGCCTCGTCAAGGTCTACAAGACCGGCGCGGTAAAGGTTCAGGCGTTGCGCGGCGTCGACTTTTCGGCCGCCGCCGGGGAGTTCGTCGTCCTGCTCGGCCCCTCCGGCTCCGGCAAGTCGACCTTTCTCAACATCGTCGGCGGGCTCGATACGGCAACTTCCGGCACGGCCTTCTTCCGCGACACGGAACTGACCGCCCTCGGCGACCGGGAACTGACCCGCTACCGGCGCGAACATGTCGGTTTCGTCTTCCAGTTCTACAATCTGGTGCCGAGCCTGACGGCGCTGGAGAACGTCGCGCTCGTTACCGAAATTTCGCGCGCGCCGATGCAGCCGGAGGACGCCCTTGCCCTCGTCGGCCTTGCCGAGCGGCTCGACCACTTTCCGGCCCAGCTTTCCGGCGGCGAACAGCAGCGGGTGGCGATCGCCCGGGCAATCGCTAAGAACCCGGATGTGCTCCTGTGCGACGAGCCGACCGGCGCGCTCGATTCCAAGACCGGCATTCAGGTGCTCGACGCCCTCGTCAAGGTCAACGGGGAGCTCGGCACGACGACGCTGGTCATTACTCACAACGTGGCGATCCGCGAGATCGCCCACCGGGTGGTGCGGTTCGGCGACGGCCGCATCGTCGCGGAAGAAACGATCGAGACGCGCAAGCGTCCGGCCGACGTGACCTGGTAGGCCGTCGGCGACATCGGCCGAAAAGGCCGGGAGGAAGGAAGACGCACCATGGTGCGGAGCCTTGACCGCAAATTGCTGCGCGACCTCGTCCGCCTGTGGCCGCAGGCGCTGGCGATCGCCATGGTGATGGCGGCGGGCGTCGCGACGCTGATCCTTGCCGTCGGCGCCCACCAGTCCCTCGACGAGACGCGCGCCGCCTATTACGAGCGCAACCGCTTCGCCGACGTCTTTGCCGAGGCAACGCGGGCGCCGAAGCGGCTCGGCGATGCCATTGCCGCGATCCCCGGCGTCAGCGCGGTGGAGACACGGATCGTCGAGGTCGCGCTCCTCGACATCCCGGACATGAGCGCGCCGGCCTCCGCCCAGCTCGTCTCGCTGCCCGACATCGGCCGGCCGGTGCTCAACCGGCTCTACATGCGCGAGGGGCGGCGCCCGATCGTCGGCGACGAGAACGAGGTCGTCGTCAACGAGGCGTTTGCCGAGGCGCATGGCTTTACCATCGGCTCGCGCTTCAAGGCGCTTCTCAAAGGCGCCAAGCGCGAGGTCCGCATCGTCGGCATCGCCCTGTCGCCGGAGTTCATCTACACCATCGGTCCCGGCGACCTGATGCCCGATCCGCGCCGCTTCGGCATCGTCTGGATGTCGGAAAAGACGCTGGCCGCCGCCTACGACCTCGACGGCGCATTCTCCAACGTCACCGTCTCGCTCCTGCGCGATGCCAACGAGGACGCGGTCATCGGTGCCCTCGACGACCTCCTCGCCCGCTATGGCGGGGCCGGCGCCTACGGCCGCAAGGACCAGATCTCGCACGCCTTCATCGAGGCGGAGCTGGAGCAGCTCGCGGCCATGGCGCGCATCCTGCCGCCGATCTTCCTCATCGTCGCCGCCTTCCTCGTCAACATGACGATGTCGCGGCTGGTGGCGCTGGAGCGCGAGCAGATCGGCCTCCTGAAGGCGATCGGCTACGGCAACGGCGCCATCGGCATGCACTATCTGAAATTCGTGCTTGCCATCGCCGTTGCCGGCACGCTGATCGGGGCGATCGCCGGCACCTGGCTCGGCATCGGCCTTGCGCGGATGTATGGCGACTTCTTCCATTTCCCGTTCCTGATCTTCCGCAAGGACCCTTCCATCTACGTCATCGCGGTCCTCGTCACCGTGGTGACCGCCGGCGCCGGCGCGCTGAAGACCGTCTCCGGCATCGCGAAGCTGTCGCCGGCCGTCGCCATGGCTCCGCCCGCCCCGGCCGTCTATTCGCGCTCGCCGTTCTGG
Source organism: Rhodobium gokarnense (assembly GCF_025961475.1). Lineage (NCBI taxonomy): Bacteria > Pseudomonadati > Pseudomonadota > Alphaproteobacteria > Hyphomicrobiales > Rhodobiaceae > Rhodobium > Rhodobium gokarnense. The sequence goes on from NZ_JAOQNS010000013.1 coordinate 6,709, forward strand.
CGCATCGCCCGGCTGATCGGGCTGCCCCAGAGCCTCACCATGGTGATCCGCCACCTCGTCCACGTGCCGGTGCGTACCGGCTCGTCGATCCTCGGCATCGCGCTTGGCGTTTCCATCGTCATCGCCTCGATCTGGTCCTACCCCTCCATCGACTTCATGGTCGACGTGACGTTCTTCCGGGCCGACCGCCAGGACGCCTCGATCAGCTTTTCGGAGACCAAGCGGATCGCCGCGGCCTATGAGGTGGCGCGGCTGCCGGGGGTGCTTGCCGTGGAGCCGTTCCGCTCCGTTCCTGTGCGCATCCGCTTCGGCCACAGGGAACGGCGGGTGTCCGTGCTGGGCAAGCCGGCGGATGCCACGCTCAGCCGGGTGATCGCCATGGACCTGACGCCGCTGCAGATGCCGAAGAGCGGGATCGTGCTTTCCGACATGCTGGCGCGCACGATCGGGGCGCGGACCGGCGACGTCGTCGAACTGGACCTGCTGGAAGGCGACCGGCGCACGGTGCGGGTGCCGGTGTCGGCAACGGTGGAAAGCTTCATCGGCCTTTCCGCCTATATGGAGCTTTCCGCGCTCAACCGGCTGAAGCGCGAGGGGGCGCTGATCTCCGGCGTCCATTTCAGCCTCGATACGGCGAAGCAGGACGCGCTCTATGCCGAGATCACCGACATCCCGGCGGCCAATTTCATCGTCCTGCAAAAGGCCTCGTTGAAGCAGTTCCGCGCCACGCTGGCGGAGAGCATCTTCATCATGACCTTCGTCTATGTGACGCTCGCCTCCATCATCGCCTTCGGCGTCGTCTACAACTCCGCCCGCATCTCGCTGTCGGAGCGCGGGCGGGAGCTGGCGAGCCTGCGCGTCCTTGGCTTCACGCGGGCCGAGGTCTCGCGCATCCTCCTATTGGAACTGGCGATCATCACCTTCCTTGCCCAGCCGCTCGGCTGCGTCATCGGCTACGGCTTCGCCTATGCCATCGTCGCCGGTTTCGAGAGCGAGCTCTATCAGGTGCCGTTCGTGCTGACGCCGGACGTCTTTGCCTGGTCGAGCATCGTCGTCCTGTCCGCGGCGGCCATTTCCGCCCTCATCGTCAGGCGGCGGATCGACCATCTCGACCTCATCGAAGTTCTGAAAACCCGGGAGTGAAGCCATGGGCACGCTTGTGCGCCGGCTCGTCTACCTCGTCGTCATCCCAGCTGTTGCCGGCACCATCGCCTGGGCGATGTGGCCGCGTCCGGTCTCCGTCGACACCGCGGAAATCGTCCGCCAGCCGCTGGAAGTGACCGTGGAGGATGAGGGCGTCACCCGCATCCGCGAGGTCTACACCGTCTCCGCGCCGATCTCCGGCAAGGTGACGCGGGCGCCGCGCGAGGTCGGCGATGCCGTCACGGCGGGAACGACCGTCGTCGCGGAGATCATGCCGACCGATCCGACGTTCCTCGATGCGCGCAGCCGGCGGGTCGCGGAGGCCGCCGTGGAGGCCGCCCGCGCCGCCGTGCAGCTCGCCGCGGCCGAGGTGAAGGAGGCAACAACCCAGCTCGATTTCGCCCGGAGCGACCTCAGCCGGGCCGCGCGCCTCGCTGAGCGCAAGACGATCTCCGTCCGGACGCTGGAAAAGGCCGAGGTCGACGTGACGACGGCCGAGGCGAAGGTCGCCAGCGCCAAGGCGTCGCTGGAGGTCCGTCGGCGCGAGCTGGAAAGCGCGCGGGCGCAGCTCATCCAGCCGGGTGCGGAGGAAGAGCTGGGCGCGGGCTGCTGCGTCAACGTGCCGGCGCCGGTCAGCGGCCGGGTCCTGAAGCTGATCACTGAAAGCGAGACGGTGGTTACCGCCGGTACGGGGCTCCTTGAAATCGGCGACCCGCACGACCTTGAGATCGTCGTCGATCTGTTGTCGCGCGATGCCGTCCGGGTGACGCCGGGCGCAGAGGCGCAGATCGTGAACTGGGGCGGGCCGAAGCCGCTCAAGGCCGTGGTCAAGCGGGTCGATCCGGCAGCCTTCACCAAAATCTCCGCGCTCGGCATCGAGGAGCAGCGGGTCAAGACCATCCTCGACCTGACGAGCCCGGAGGAAGACTGGGCCTCGCTCGGCCACGCGTTCCGGGTCGTCGCCCGCATTGTCGTCTGGCGCGACGAGGACGCCGTCACCGTGCCGCTTGCCGCCCTCTTCCGGCGCGGCGAGGACTGGGCCGTCTTCAAGGCGGTGGACGGGACGGCGACACTGCAGAAGGTCGAGATCGGGGAGCGGAACCTTTCCCTTGCCGAGGTCAAGGCCGGGCTCGAACCGGGCGACACCGTCATCGTCCATCCGAGCGACAAAGTTGCCGACGGCGTCGCCATCGAGGATCGGGGGATGCTGGAGACGGAGGAGTAGGCTCCTCCGGCGATCGCTGCCACCTGGGTGGTGGTGTGCCGGCTGCAATTGCGGCCCTGTTGCGGTGGATCCGCGTCTCCTGTCACTCCGCCTTATTGCCGGAAATCCGGTGGCGATGCGCTCGCAGTCACCCTCCGCGTTCCACCCCTCGGCGTCATTGCCGGGCTTGACCCGGCAATCCAGGAGGCTTTTGATTTCAATTGCTTAGGTTGGTGTATGCCGCTCGTCATCATGGACCACCGGATCAAGTCCGGTGGTGACGCGGAGTAGGGAAGCGGCCGAGCACGCGCAAGACGTTCAGTATGACCAGCGCAGACCTACTCCGGCGGGGTTCCGTTGAGGTCCAGGGCTTCGCCGGCGAGGTAGAGCGAGCCGCAGATGAGGATGCGCGGGGGGGCGTCGAAGGGTTCGGCGGCGAGGTGCCGGAGGGCGGCGCCGATGGAGCCGAAGGGGCGCGCCGGCAGGCCGACGTCGCGGGCGGCATCGGCGAGTTCGCCGGGATTGACCGCTGCCTCCACGCCGGCGATCGGCACGGTGAGGACGTCGCGGGCGAGGCCGGCGAAATGGGAAAAGAAGCCGACCGGATCCTTGGTCGACAGCATGCCGGCGATCAGCACCAGCGGCCGCGGGGCGCGGTCCTGGAGGTCGGCCATGACCGTGGCGACGGCCTGGCCCGCAGCGGGATTGTGGCCGCCATCGACCCAGAGCTCGGCGTCCTCCGGCGCTTCCTCCACCAGATGGCCGAAGGACAGCCGCTGCATGCGCGCCGGCCAGTCGACCCTCGCCAGCCCCGCCTCGACCTCGCCCGCCCCCGGCATGCGGTCGAGCGCCCGGAGCGTTGCGATCGCAAGGCCGGTGTTGACGAACTGGTGGTCGCCGATGAGCCTTGGCGCCGGCAGGTCGAGGAGGCCGCCCTCGTCCTGGTAGACGAGGCGGCCGTGCTCCTCATGGGCCATCCAGTCGCGGCCGCCGAGCACCAGCGGCGCGCCGATCTCGTCGGCGCGGGCCTCGATCACCTCGGTGACCGCGTCGGCCTGCGGGGCAACGATGGCAGGCACGCCCTTCTTCAGGATACCCGCCTTTTCGCGCGCGATGTCGCGGATGTCGGAGCCGAGATAGGCCTCGTGGTCGAAGGCGATCGGCGTGATCACGGTGGCGAGCGGCTTGTCGACCACATTGGTGGCATCCAACCGGCCGCCGAGGCCGACCTCGAGCAAGAGATAGTCGGCCGGGTGGGCGGCGAAGAGGTCCAGGGCAGCGGCGGTGGTGATCTCGAAGATAGTGATCGGCGAGCCGCCGTTGAGGTCCTCGGCCTTCGCCAGCGCCTCGGCAAGCGCGGCATCGGAGACGAAGCGGCCGCCGCCCCTGGCGCCGAGCCGGACGCGCTCGTTGAAGCGCACCAGATGGGGCGAGGTATAGACGTGGACGGCGTTGCCGGCGGATTCCAGGATCGCTTTCAGGGTCGCCGAGGTCGAGCCCTTGCCGTTGGTGCCGGCAATATGGATGACCGGCGGCAGGCGCCTCTCCGGATGGCCGAGGGCTGCCAGCACCTGCCACATGCGGTCCAGCGACAGGTCGATGCTTTTCGGATGGAGCGCGACGAGGCGCTCCAGGATCGCATCGGCCGTCTCGGGGATCGTCGGCAGGTTCATGATCGCTCTGGCTTCAATGCCGGGGTTCCGGGCGACACGGCCCGGGAAGACGCCGCCTCGCGCGGTCGGGGAAATAGGGCGGCGGGGCCGGTACGGCCATGGCCCTATGCGCCACGGCCGGTTACTGCCTGCGGGCCTATTCGGCGGCCTTCGCGTCGGCCGCCTCGGCCGGTTCCGGCTCAGGCGCTTTTTTCGGTGTTTCCGGCGCCGCGTCCGCCTTCGCCGCCTCAGCCGCGTCGTCCGTCTCCTTCGGCGCCTCGGCGGGCTCGTCCGGGGTTGCCGGCACGGCTTCGGCGATCTCGGCCTTTGCCGGATAGCCGAGCAGGATGCGGCAGATCTTCAAGAGCGTCTCGCGCAGGGCCGAGCGTTCGACAACCATGTCGACCATGCCGTGCTCGAACAGATATTCGGCGCGCTGGAAGCCGACGGGCAGCTTCTCGCGGATCGTCTGTTCGATGACGCGCGGGCCGGCAAAGCCGATGAGGGCGCCGGGCTCGGCCAACTGGATGTCGCCGAGCATGGCGTAGGAGGCGGTGACGCCGCCGGTCGTCGGGTTGGTGAGGACGACGATATAGGGAAGGCCAGCCTCCTTCAGGGCAGAGACGGCGACCGTGGTGCGCGGCATCTGCATGAGGGAGAGGATGCCCTCCTGCATGCGCGCGCCGCCGGAGGCGGCAAAGAGGATGAAGGGCTTCTTCTCGGCGCGGGCGAGGTCGGCGCCGGTGATGATCGCCTCGGCGGCGGCCATGCCGAGCGAGCCGCCCATGAAGTCGAATTCCTGGACCGCGCAGATGACGCCGATCTCGTCGATGGCGCCGCGCGCAACGAGCACCGCATCCTCAAGCTCGGTCTTGGCCTTGGCGTCGCGCAGGCGGTCGGTGTAGCGCCGCTCGTCGCGGAACTTCAGCGGATCGACCGGAACCTCCGGGGTCTCGATCTGCACCCAGGCACCGGCTCCGAGGATCATGTCGAGGCGCTTGCGGCAGGGCATGCGCATGTGGTGGCCGGAACTCGGCACCACCCAGTTGTTGGCCTCCAGATCCCGGTGGAACACCATCTCGCCGGTGTCCGGGCACTTGATCCAAAGTCTTTCAGGCACCTCGCGCTTGTTGAGGAGGCCCTGAATCTTCGGGCGAACGACGTTGTTGATCCAGTTCACGTGTCTTCGATCCGTTTTTCTTATCCAGCGCCTTGAAGGCCGGCGCCGGCATCTGGGTAGCCTGCAAATCCGGCCGAATTCCGACCGCGTCCCGCGCGAGGAGATCGCCGGTCAGGCGTCCTGAAGCCGCGCCGACCGTACGCCCTCGGCAAGGGCGCTGACAAGGCGGGTGACGGCGGGCACGGTCTCGGCGGTCGCGCCATTCGCCGCATCGAGGGTCTGCCGGATGGTATCGACGATGGCCGAGCCGACGACGACGCCGTCCGCCGCTGCGCCGATGGCGCGGGCCTGTTCGGCGGTGCGCACGCCGAAGCCGACCGCCACCGGAAGGTCGGTCCTCGCCTTGATGCGGCCGACCGCGCGGCCGACCGCATCGGCATCGGGCGCGGCCGATCCGGTGATGCCGGTGATGGAGACGTAGTAGACGAAGCCGGAGGTATTTTCGAGGACGGCCGGTAGTCGGGCCTCGTCCGTCGTCGGGGTGGCGAGGCGGATGAAATTGATGCCCGCCTCCATCGCCGGCAGGCAGAGCTCGTCATCGGCCTCCGGCGGCAGGTCGACGATGATGAGGCCGTCGACGCCGGCGTCCTTGGCGTCCTTCAGGAATTTCTCGTTGCCGTAGGAATAGATCGGGTTGTAGTAGCCCATGAGGACGATGGGGGTTTCATCGTCGCCTTCGCGGAAGCGGCGGACCATCTCCAGCGTCTTGACCATGGTCTGGCCGGCCTTCAGCGCGCGGAGTCCGCCCGCCTGGACGGCCGGTCCGTCGGCCATCGGATCGGAGAACGGCATGCCGAGTTCGATGACGTCGGCGCCGGCGCCGGGCAGCGCCTTGACGATCTCAAGGCCGGCCTCGAAGCCCGGATCGCCGGCGGTGATGAAGGTGACGAGGGCCGGACGGCCTTCCGCTTTCAGCGCGGCGAATTTTCTGTCGATGCGGGTGGAGATCATCGGGGTCTTGTCTTTCCAGTAGCGGCGGGTACCGTCGCCGGGATCATGCGGGTTGGTCGGCCTCGAAGGTGAGGCCGTCGTAAAGGTCGACGAGCGCCAGGCCGGCGCCGAGTTCGGGCAGTTCCACGACGCTGTCGAGGCCGATGAAATCGCGGCTGTCCCAGAGACGGGACGCATCGCGGAAATAGAGCTTGGCGCGTGGCGCATCGGTGTCGAGGAACAGCACATAGGCGAGCGTGTCGAGCGCCTTGTACTCTTCGAGTTTCTGCACCTGATCGAAGGCCCGGGTCGATTTCGACAGCACCTCGACGACCATGCGCGGATCGTTGGCCTGAAGATCGGTGCCGACGAAGTCGCCGCAATCGACCGTCACGTCGGGTCGGCGGACGTTGGCGCCATTTCCCGTGAGGACCGCGATGTCGTCGGTCGTCGGCCGGCACGGCGATCCGCGAAGGGTGTTGCGCAGCGCAACAATCGTATTGACGACGACCTGATCATGGATGCGCGTCGCCCCGGTCATCATCTGCACAGGAAAGCCGCCGACAAGTTCCCACTTGTCGTCGCGACCCTCGTGCCAGGCGAGGAACTCCGCGGCGGTCATCTGAACATGCGCCATTTCGCCCATGGGCCTCACACCTCAGGCAGCCGATCCAGGATGTTGCCGGGAGCTTATCATATGTCCATGCCGAGATGGCCGGCGACGGCGAAGACGTCCTTGTCGCCGCGGCCGCACATGTTCATGACGATGATCTGGTCCTTGTCCATGGTCGGCGCCAGCTTCATGACGTGGGCGAGCGCATGGGCCGGCTCCAGCGCCGGGATGATGCCTTCCAGCTTCGTGCAGAGCTGGAACGCCTCCAGCGCCTCGTCGTCGGTCGCCGGCACATAGGTGACGCGGCCGATGTCCTTCAGGTGCGAGTGTTCCGGGCCGATGCCGGGATAGTCGAGGCCGGCCGAGATCGAATGGCCTTCCAGGATCTGGCCGTCGTCGTCCTGCAGCAGATAGGTGCGGTTGCCGTGGAGGACGCCGGGGCGGCCGGCGTTCAGCGAGGCGCAGTGCTCGTCGCCCTCAAGGCCCTTGCCGCCGGCTTCGACGCCGTAGATGGCAACGCTCGTGTCGTCGAGGAAGGGATGGAAGAGGCCGATGGCGTTGGAGCCGCCGCCGACGCAGGCGACGACCGCATCGGGGAGCCGCCCCTCGGCCTCGTTCAACTGGGCCTTTGCCTCCTCGCCGATCACCGACTGGAAGTCGCGGACCATCTCCGGATAGGGGTGCGGGCCGGCGGCCGTGCCGATCAGGTAATAGGTGGATTCGACGTTCGTAACCCAGTCGCGGAGCGCCTCGTTCATGGCGTCCTTGAGGGTGCCGGCGCCGGCGGTCACTGGGACGATCTCCGCGCCGAGGAGCTTCATGCGGAAGACGTTGGGCTTTTGCCGCTCGACGTCGGTGGCGCCCATATAGACGACGCACGGAAGGCCGAAGCGGGCGCAGACGGTTGCGGTGGCGACACCGTGCTGGCCGGCGCCGGTCTCCGCGATGATGCGGGTCTTGCCCATGCGCCGGGCGAGCAGGATCTGGCCGAGCGTATTGTTGATCTTGTGCGAGCCGGTGTGGTTGAGCTCGTCGCGCTTGAAGTAGATTTTGGCGCCGCCGAGATGCTCGGTCAGCCGCTCGGCGAAATAGAGCGGGCTCGGCCGGCCGGCATAGTCCTTGGAAAGCGTCTTCAGCTCGGCCTCGAATTCCGGATCGGCCTTGGCAGCCTCCCAGGCCTCTTCCAGGCTGAGGATCAGCGGCATCAGCGTCTCGGCGACATAGCGGCCGCCGAAAATGCCGAAAAAGCCGCGCTCGTCGGGCCCGGATCGATAGGTGTTCGGCTGAACGGTCACGACAAGCTCCTTTTCGCTGCGCCTTTATCCAGCGCAAATTTCTCATCGGCGGCAGTGCGGGTCGTGGCGACGAAGGCGCGGATCATATCCGCGTCCTTTTCTCCCGGCGCGCGCTCCACGCCGGACGAGACGTCGACGCCGATCGCCCGCGTGCGGCGGACCGCCTCTGCAACATTCGCCGCATCAAGCCCACCGGACAGCATGAAGTCAACCGCGGGGTCAAGGGCATCGAGCAGCGACCAGTCGAAGGTTTCCCCCAGGCCCCCGGGCCGGGTGGCATCCTTCGGCGGCTTGGCGTCGAACAAGAGCCGGTCGGCGATGCCGGCATAGGCGCCGGCGCGGGCAACGTCGTCGGCGGTGGAGATGCCGAGGGCCTTCATTACAGAGCGGCCATGGCGCGCCCTCACCTCGGCGACCCGCGCCGGGCTCTCCTTGCCGTGGAGCTGCAGCCAGTCGGGCGCGACCGTTTCCATGACGGTCTCGAGGAGGGCGTCGTCCGGATTGACGGTCAGCGCAACGATCTCGGCGCGGCCGCGGGCCGTTTCGGCAAGGCGTTTGGCTGTCTCAAGCTGGACGTGGCGCGGGCTTTTGGGAAAGAAGACAAGGCCGATCATGTCCGCGCCGGCGTCCAGCGCCGCTTCAAGAGCGTCGTCGGTCTTCAGGCCGCAGATTTTTATGATCAGAGACATCGGTGTCCGCCGTTCGAATTTCGCGTTGGAGTGCCATGACTTGGCAGGGCTGTCCAGAGCGAGGGGGCGTGCCGTTCCTCGGCGCACACCGGCGCAAGCCTTTTGATCTCATATCTGGCGCCCCACTCCGTCGTCACCCCGGCCCCCGAGCCGGGGCCTATTGCCCCTATCAACACGGTAGCCCGGCGTGGCTGGATCGCCACGTCGGCCATACGGCCTCCTCGCGATGACGTTGATGATTTGATCGTCATTGCGAGCGCAGCGAAGCAATCCAGACGATGGCGTTCCAGCCTCACCCGACATACCGTGCCGAAACGGGCAATAGGCCCCAGGTCTCCGCTTCGCTCCGCCCGGGGTGACGGGAGAGTGAAAAGCCCGGGGGTGTCACCCGAGAGACCATGCGGCGCAGTGCATTCCGACAACGAGTATTGCCGGCTCACGCAGCCGCCATATCCACCTCGGCCAGCCGCCGCGCCTTTTCGCCGTCGTCGAGGAAGGAGCCGGCGAACGAGTTCTTGACGAGCGCAACGACGTCGGCCTTCGACAGGTCGAAGGCGTCGGCGACGGCCTTCAGATTGTCGCCGACATAGCCACCGAAATAGGACGGGTCGTCGGAATTGACGGTGACGCAGAGGCCGGCGTCGAGCATGCGCTTGACCGGGCTCTGCCCGACGCTGTCGATCACCTTCAAGGACAGGTTCGACAGCGGACAGGAGGTGAGCGCGACGCCGCGCTCGGCGATCTCGCGAACGAGGTCCATATCCTCCATCGCCCGGTTGCCGTGGTCGATGCGGTCGACGCCGATCTCGATCAGCGCCTGGCGCACATAGTCGGGCGGGCCCTCCTCGCCCGCGTGGCAGCAGAGCCTGAACCCCAGTTCCCGGCAGCGGGCGAACAGCCGGGCGAAGTCGCGCGGCGGATGGCCTCGCTCGGAGGAGTCGAGTCCGAAGCCCGCGAACCGGTCGTACCAGGGTTCGGCCGCTTCCAGCGCCCTGAAGCCGTCCTCTTCCGGCAGATGGCGCAGGAAATTGGGGATCAGCTTCCAGGTGATGCCGTGCCGGATCTCGCCGTCCTCAAGGCCCTTCAGAATACCCCCCACGGCAACGCCGAACGGAACGCCGCGGCCGGTATGGGCCTGGGGGTCGAAGAAGACCTCCACATGGACGACGTTGTCGGCGGCGACCCGTTCCAGATAGGCGCAGGTGAGGTCGAAGAAATCCTCCTCCTCCCGCAGCACGTTCATGCCCTGGTAGTAGAGGTCGAGAAACTCCTGGAGGTTGGAAAACCGATAGGCGGCCTTGAGCTCCTCCACGGAGGCGTAGGGCAGCTTGAGCCCGTTGCGCCCAGCAAGCCGGAACATCAGCTCCGGCTCAAGCGATCCCTCGATGTGGATATGCAGTTCCGCCTTCGGCAAACGGTCGATCATGTTTTGTCTCACGGCAGCTCGCTGACGCTCGCGCCTCCGACGGGGCGGCCTTGCCGGCCGGCGCTCGCTCGGGCTTGCGAACGCTCCGCGTTCGTAACGCTACTTTGTCAGGTTTTAGCGCATCGGACGGCGGCGAACACCTGCCGAACCCGGCGGCCGCCGCCTTTAGTGCGCTGCGGCGCCGGCGTCGGTCTCTTCTTCGACCTTTTCCGCTTCCTCGAGCTCTTCGCGCCTCTCCTCGGCCTTCAACTCGCCCAGCCGCGGCATGGAGACGATGGAGTAGCCGGAATCGACGAAGTGGACCTCGCCGGTGACGCCGGTCGAAAGGTCGCTCAGGAGATAGAGCGCCGTGCCGCCGATCTCCTCAAGGGTGACGGTGCGGCCGAGCGGCGAGTTCTTCTTCTGGTAGTTGTACATCAGCCGGGCGTCGCTGACGCCGGAGCCGGCAAGCGTGCGCACCGGGCCGGCCGAGATCGCGTTGACGCGGATGTCCTCGAGGCCGAAATCCATGGCGAGATAGCGCACGGACGATTCCAGTGCCGCCTTGGCGATGCCCATGACGTTGTAGTTCGGCATGATGCGGGTCGAGCCGCCATAGGTCAGCGTGATCATCGAGCCGCCATTCGGCATCATCGCGGCGGCCCGCTTGGCGATCTCGGTGAAGGAAAAGCACGAGATCAGCATGGTGCGGGAAAAATTCTCGCGGCTGGTCTCCGAATAGCGGCCCTTCAATTCGTTCTTGTCGGAATAGGCGATGGCATGGACGATGAAGTCGATCGATCCCCATTTCTCGGCGAGGGTGTCAAAGACCGCATCGACGGACGCAATATCTTCCACGTCGCAGGGCAGCAGCGTCGTGGAACCGATCGATTCGGCGAGCGGGCGCACCCGTTTGCCGAAGGCGTCGCCCTGGTAGGTGAACGCCAACTCCGCGCCGTGCTCGCTCAGCGTTCGGGCAATTCCCCACGCGATCGAGTTGCGGTTGGCGACACCCATGACAAGGCCCCGCTTACCCTCCATCAAATTGCTCATCCGTCCTGCCCAAACGTTCGTGAAAAAGGGGGGTCCTGCGGTCAGCCGTTGTAGCGCTGCAGCGCCAGCGTGGCGTTGGTGCCGCCGAAGCCGAAGCTGTTGGTGATCGCAAGGTTGATATCGACATTGTCGATACGCTGGCGGACGATGTTGGCGTCGGCCAATTTCGGATCGATTTCGAAGATGTTGGCGCTTTCGGTGATGAAGCCGTTCTGCATCATCAACAGGGTGTAGATGGTCTCGTGGACGCCGGCCGCGCCCTGGGCATGGCCGGTGAGCGCCTTGGTGGCGCTGATCGGCGGCATGTCCTTGCCGAACACCTCGCGGATGGCGTCGATCTCCGGCCCGTCGCCGACCGGCGTGGAGGTCGCATGGGCGTTGATGTAGTCGACCTTCTCGCCGACATTCTCCAGCGCCAGCTTCATGCAGCGCGCGCCGCCCTCGCCGGAGGGGGCGACCATGTCGGCGCCGTCGGCGGTCGCGCCATAGCCGACGATCTCGGCATAGATCTTGGCGCCGCGGGCCTTGGCGTGTTCCAGTTCCTCAAGCACCAGGATTCCGCCGCCGCCGGTGATGACGAAGCCGTCGCGGTCCTTGTCGAAGGGGCGGCTGGCCTTTTCCGGCGTGTCGTTGTAGGCGCCCGACATGGCGCCCATGGCGTCGAACAGCACCGACAGGGTCCAGTCGAGTTCCTCGCCGCCGCCGGCGAACATCACGTCCTGCTTGCCCCACTGGATCATCTCCGCCGCGTTGCCGATGCAGTTGGCGCTGGTCGAGCAGGCCGAGGAGATCGAGTAGTTGACGCCCTTGGTCTTGAAATAGGTGGACAGGTTCGCCGAGCAGGTCGACGACATCGCCTTGGGGACGGCGAACGGGCCGATGCGACGCGGGCCCTTCTGGCGGGTGACGTCGGCGGCATTGACGATGGCGACCGTCGAAGGTCCGCCCGAGCCGACGATGAGGCCGGTGCGCGGATTGCTGACGTCGCTGTCCTCAAGGCCGGCATCGGCGATCGCCTGCTTCATGGCGACGAAGGTGTAGGCCGCGCCGTCGCCCATGAAGCGGCGGGCGCGCCGGTCGACGGCCTGGTCCAGATCGATCTTCAAGCTGCCGTGGACCTGGCTGCGAAAGCCGAGCTCCGTATACTTCTCGGCGGCAACGATGCCCGAGCGGGCCTCCCTGAGGCTCTCCAGAACCTCCTGGCAGTTGTTGCCGATCGACGACACGATCCCCATTCCCGTGACGACTACCCGTCTCATCTCGGTCTCCCGATCACAAATCTATTTTTCCGCACGGTTTACGCCACGTCGCGCGCCGGCCCAAGGGAAATGATGTCCCCCCTGCCGAAGGTGCGGCAGGGATCACCATTTTCGGTCCGGGTCGGGGACGCGGCCACGAAATCCTCACGGCAACGGCCCGGGAACGGAAACGAACCCGGGCGACGCTACCGGTCTCTCACAGCGATCCTAGAACGCCTCGGCCTCGGCGGTAAACAGACCGACACGCAGGCCCGCCGCCTTGTAGATGGTGTTGCCGTCGGCCTTAAGCCAGCCGTCGGCGATGCCGAGCACCAGTTTCGACCGCATGACGCGCTTCAGGTCGACGCCGTACTGCACGTGCTTCACTTTCGGCGTGACCATGCCGGAGAATTTCACCTCGCCGACGGAGAGCGCGCGGCCGCGGCCCGGCTCGCCGAGCCAGCCGAGGAAGAAGCCGAGCATCTGCCACAGGGCATCGAGCCCGAGGCAACCCGGCATCACCGGATCGCCCTTGAAGTGGCAGGGGAAGAACCACAGGTCCGGCTTGATCTCGAGTTCGGCGCGAATCTGGCCCTTGCCGTACTCGCCGCCCTCCTCGCTGATCTCGGAAATGCGATCGAACATCAGCATCGGCGGCAACGGGAGCTGAGCATTGCCCGGCCCGAAAAGCTCTCCGCGACCGCAGGCCAGAAGGTCTTCATAGTCGTATTGCGAACGGCGTTGTTCCATTCCAGCTACCGTACCTCAAAAATCGCGCGCCTTTTTGGCGCGTGTGACAGGTTCATCCGACAAATCGGGCCCTACCTAACACACGTCTCCGGCCCGGTGAAAGGGTTCGGATAGCGCGGCAAAGGTGATATGTGAACTGCAAGCTTGCTTATTGGAATGAGAATTTTTATTTTATATGTGTATATCGCTTTCTGTTGACATATGACGCCGGTCCGGGGACAGCCGACGTAGCGACTGGATGGGATCTGAACGTTGGACGCGATTTCGAATATCAAGGCTCGCAAGACCTACTCCGCCGCGCCGAGGCGCCGCGACGGCGTCGACGTGGTCGGCCTCCTGCGCTCCGCCGGTCTGAGGCCGACGCAGCAGCGCCGCGCATTGGCCGAACTGCTGTTTGCAGGCGGCGGCCGCCACATCACCGCGGAGTGCCTGCGCGACGACGCGATGAAGGCCGGCATTCCGGTCTCGCTGGCGACAATCTACAATACTCTCAATCAGTTCACCGATGCTGGCCTGCTTCGGGAACTGGCGATTGACGCCAACAAGACCTATTTCGACACCACCACCCACGAGCACCATCACTATTTCGTGGAAGGCACCGACGAGGTGTTCGACATCCCGGAGATGGACCTGTCGATCACCGACCTGCCGGAGCCGCCGGAAGGGATGGAGATCGCCCGCGTCGACGTGGTGGTGCGGCTGCGCCCCAAGGGCTGACACCAGAGCCGGTCAGAGACGTAGAGACATGACGGCCCGGTCCACGCGCGTGCGTGGCCGGGCCGATTCCCGTTCGGCTGTGAAGCCGGCTATTTGATCTTTTCGTCGGGGTAAACACCCCAGAGCTGGGTCTGATCGATCCATCCGGACCAGTTTTCGGCGCCGATGCGGCACCATGTCCCATCGCACTCATAGACGTTGGCAAGGACGCCCGGCTGGACGAAGGCGGCGGCCGGGGCCGCGCTGTCCGGCTCGCGGTGGACGGTAAGCGACTCCACCTTCTCCCACGGCGCGACGAGCGCCGAACGGCGGCCCGACAGGAGGCTGTGGAAGACCCAGCCCTCCTCGCCTTCGGAGTCGCGGATGCGGCGCCAGTTCTCGAATTCCTGCACCACCTCGACCGGCAGTCCGGCGCGCACGAAGACCCAGCTCACCGCGTGGTCGCGGCCGGGGCCCCGGCGCACATTGATGCGGTCGGACTTGAGGCTGACGAAACGCGGCAGCGGCAGGCCGCTCGGTCCCTTCGTGACGGTCTGGGCTCCGGACATCGACGGCACCGAGACCGCGCCGATGCCGACGGCAAGGGCGATCACCAGCGGCGTCACCGCAATCCGGCGCAGGCGGCGCTGCGCCTTGTCCTTGCGGCGTGCGCGGCGATCCGCACGATCCTTGGCAGCCGAGGAATGACGAAAAAAACGCAGCACGATATCCAAACCTTGCAATCGACAGTGTGGCGGCATGACAGTCATTTTCCGCGCCGGCGGCCGTCCGCCTGGCGGTCCGGATTTGCGGCGCGGAACTCGGCATTTTCCTGTCATGCCGATATGGTCAGAATGTGAACTGCGGCAGTCTCACCGGTTTGTCATTTCACATCGATCTGCTACAGAAGACACCGGTAAAAAAGACGCGCCGCTCCACGCCCCCAAGAGGCCGTGGAGTGTTGCATGTTGTCAGTTAAGGACCCCTCAACGGGTCCGGCCGGAAATGCAAGGCGAGGCGGATGGCGAAGAAAAAGCCCCTGGTAGTTGTGACCCGAAAGCTTCCGGACGTGATCGAGACCCGGATGCGCGAACTGTTCGACACGCGCCTCAACGAGACCGATCAGCCGATGACCCAGGCACAGCTTGTCGATGCTGTGAAGTCCGCCGATGTCCTTGTGCCGACCCTGACCGACCGGATCGACTCCGCGCTCCTGTCCCAGGCCGGCGATCAGCTCAAGCTGGTCGCCACCTTCGCCAACGGCGTCGACAATATCGACGTCGACACCGCCAACACCCGCGGCATCACCGTGACCAACACGCCGGGCGTCCTCACCGAGGACACCGCGGACATGACCATGGCGCTGATCCTTGCCGTTCCGCGCCGGCTGGCGGAAGGCATCAAGATCGTCGAAGAGGACACCTGGAGCGGCTGGTCGCCGACCTGGATGCTCGGCCACCGGATCTGGGGCAAGCGCCTCGGCATCGTCGGCATGGGCCGCATCGGCACCGCCGTCGCGCGCCGGGCCAAGGCCTTCGGCATGTCGATCCACTACCACAACCGCCGCCGGGTGCCGGCGCCGGTCGAAGAGGAACTTGAGGCGACCTATTGGGAGAGCCTCGACCAGATGCTGGCGCGCATGGACGTGGTCTCGATCCACTGCCCGCACACGCCCGGCACCTTCCATCTCCTGTCGGCCCGCCGGCTGAAGCTGATGAAGCCGGAGAGCTACATCGTCAATACCGCGCGCGGCGAGGTGATCGACGAGAACGCGCTCTCCCGGATGCTCGATGCCGGGGAGCTGGCCGGCGCCGGCCTCGACGTCTTCGAGCACGAGCCCGCCGTCAATCCGCGGCTCGCCAAGTCGCCCCGGGTGCTGCTGCTGCCGCATATGGGCTCGGCCACCATCGAGGGCCGCATCGACATGGGCGAGAAGGTCATCATCAACATCAAGACGTTTATGGACGGCCACCGCCCGCCCGACCGCGTGCTGCCCAGCATGCTGTGATCGCCAGGCCTGCCCTGATCTGTCGTCCCGTGCGGCACCAGCCGTTCGGGACGGTGCCGCAGCGATTGCCCCAATCCGGCCCAATGTCGTTCGACAGGCATTTTTGCGTGACCATGGCGGGCCGATCCACCGCCGACGTCTGCGCACAGCGCGGGGACGGATGTTCTCGCACCGACCTGTCCCTCTCTATGCGTCGCGGCCCTGCCTGCCCCGGGCACAACCCAATCGCACGCAGGCCGCAACCCGCACGCACAAGAGCTTCGTCCCGATAACGATATCGGTTTTGACCCGTAATATGTGTGCGTCGGACATATTGATAGCCGAAAAGCCTCGCTTCGCCTGACCTTTTCCGGGCTTCGGGTGGACCCCCGCCCCATGCCGGCCTATGCTGGCGCCGCAATCCGACACCACACCCGCTGGCCGCGGCCGTTTATCGCCGCGATCCGGGTGGCATTCCGACAACCGCATGTCGCGGACGCCTGCCCCGCCGGGCAGCGCCGGAGAATGCCAAATCAACAACGGAGAAGAGAGGAACGATGTCAAACAACGACCTGACGAAACTCCTGCAATATGAAGGCCTGACGCGCCGCCGCTTCATGCAGCATGCCGCCGCGCTCGGCATCACCGCCAGCGCCGCTTCGCTGTTCTGGGGCCAGTCGGTGCAGGCCGCCGAGCCACAGAAGGGCGGCACCTTCCGCCTCGGTATCGGCCACGGCTCGACCACGGACTCGCTCGATCCCGCCACCTTCGAAAACCTCTACATGCAGGTCGTCGGCAGCACGATCTACAACTGCCTGACCGAGGTTGCCAATGACGGCTCGCTGGTGCCGGAACTGGCGGAGTCCTGGGAGGTCACCGAGGACGCCAAGACCTGGACCTTCAAGCTGCGCTCCGGCGTTACCTTCCACAACGGCAAGACGATGGACGCGGCCGACGTTATCGCCTCGTTCCAGCACCATATGGGCGAGGACTCCAAGTCCGGCGCCAAGCCGATCGTGGAACAGATCACGGAGATCAAGGCCGACGGTGACGACAAGGTTGCTTTCACCCTGAAGGAAGGCAACGCCGACTTCCCGTTCATCGTCAGCGACTACCACCTGGCGATCCTGCCGGCGAGCGAGGGCAAGATCGACCCGACGGCCGGCATCGGCACCGGCGGCTACACGGTGGCAAGCTACGATCCTGGCGTGCGCACCGACCTGAAGCGCTTCGAGAACTACTGGAAGCCGGACCGGGCGCATTTCGACGCCGCCCAGGTGCTCGTCATCATCGACCCGGCGGCGCGCACCAACGCGCTGACCACCGGCGAGATCGACGCCATGGACCGGGTCGACCTGAAGACCGCCCATCTCCTGAAGCGCAACCGCAACGTCAAGATCGAGGAGGTCAGCGGCACCCAGCACTACACCTTCGCGATGCGCTGCGACATCGCCCCGTTCGACAACAACGACGTGCGGCTGGCGCTGAAGAACGCCATCGACCGCGAGGCGCTGGTCAAGACCATCCTGCGCGGCCACGGCGTCGTCGGCAACGACCATCCGATCGGCCAGTCCAACCGGTTCCACGCCGACGATCTCGAACAGCGCACCTACGATCCGGAAAAGGCCAAGTACCATCTGAAGCAGGCCGGCCTTTCGGAGCTGAAGGTCGACCTTTCGGCCGCCGACGCTGCCTTCCCGGGCGCGGTCGATGCCGCCGTCCTCTACCGCGAGCATGCCGCCAAGGCGGGCATCGACATCAACGTCGTGCGCGAGCCTAACGACGGCTACTGGTCGAACGTCTGGCTGAAGAAGCCGTTCTGCGCGGTCTATTGGGGCGGCCGTCCGACCGAGGACTGGATGTTCTCCACCGCCTACGCCAAGGGCGTGCCGTGGAACGACACCCACTGGGACAACGACCGCTTCAACGCGCTCCTGATCGAGGCCCGCGCCGAGCTCGACGAGGACAAGCGCCGGCAGATGTATTACGAGATGCAGGAACTCTGCCGCGACGACGGCGGCACCGTCATCCCGATGTTCGCCAACTACGTGATGGCGACCAGCGACAAGGTCGAGCACGACACGCTCGGCGCCAACTGGAGCCTCGACGGCTTCCGCTGCATCGAACGCTGGTGGTTCGCCGGCTAGGCCTGGCAGACATCGCGACGAGATACGGAATGGCACCGCCGCGGCGGTGCCATTTCTTTTTGGTGGGGCTGCTCTGCTGGCGAAGTCTTCATGTTTCGCCTATATTTCCAGACAGAGTTGAGGAATTCGGGCCATGTCCCACGCCACAGCAAAGAACAGCCGACCTAGCAGTCGCCTCGTGAGGCCACGGCACCGCGCTGAGGAGACTCAGATTCTGAAACGGATCGAGGCCTGGGCCGGCGGTCCGAAAAAGGCCCAGGACTGGTACCGCTCCTTCGCGATCCCCGCGTTCGGCGATCGCACTGCCGAAGCTCTGGTCAAGTCGGGCGAGGCCGACGCCGTCCGCGACTACCTCGATGCCGTTGCCACCGGCACCTTTCAATAGCTAATCGGATCACCTGATGACGCGGGTCCAGGGCGTTTTCTACCGCGTCCACGATCCGCGCCATTCCTGGTCCCCGCTTTCCGGCGAAGGCGCACGGCTTCACGGAGGTCGCTGGAATCCTCCAGGAATGCCGGCGCTCTATCTTGGTGCCACCCTCGACGGCGCGCTCAACGAGGTCTCGCACGGTTTCGAGAACCGCATAGAGCCGTCCATGGTGGTCTCCCACGACGTCGACTGCGGCGACATCGTTGATCTTTGCGATGGCGAAGAGCGAGAGCGACGCGGGATCGCCGAGGCGGACATGGCCTGCGCGTGGGGATCGGTCATGCTGCGTGGAGAGATGCCGCCGTCGTGGAAAATCGCCGAAGCTCTGGTCGCAGATGGCGCGGCCGGCATCCTGACGCCCAGCTTTGCCAACGGGGCCAAGCCCGAACACGTCAACCTGGTGCTGTGGGATTGGGCCGAGGATGGCCCGCACCGGGTCACGGTATATGATCCGAACGACAGGCTGCCGAATAACGACCAGTCCTGGCGGTAGCTACGGGGCGTCATCGCGAGGAGGCCGTAGGCCGACGCGGCGATCCAGAGCGACTTGCTCGGAGCGCGTGGCCCCTGGATTGCCGCGCTCGCTTTGCTCGCCCGCAATGACGGCCGACAGGGAATCCGGGTACCTAAATCCGCCGCTCGACCATCATCTTCTTGATCTCGGCGATCGCCTTGGCCGGGTTCAGGCCCTTGGGGCAGGCCTTGGAGCAGTTGAGGATGGTGTGGCAGCGATAGAGCTTGAACGGGTCCTCCAGCGCATCGAGGCGCTCGCCGGTGGCCTCGTCGCGGCTGTCGATGAGCCAGCGATAGGCCTGCAGCAGGATGGCCGGGCCGAGATAGCGGTCGCCGTTCCACCAGTAGCTCGGGCAGGAGGTCGAGCAGCAGGCGCAGAGGATGCACTCGTAGAGGCCGTCGAGCTTGTCGCGGTCCTCGATCGACTGCTTCCATTCCTTCTGCGGCGTCGGGGTCGCCGTCTTCAGCCAGGGCTCGATGGAGCGGTGCTGGGCGTAGAACAGGTTGAGGTCCGGAATGAGGTCCTTGACCACCGGCATGTGCGGCAGCGGATAGACCTTCACCGTGCCCTTGATCTCGTCCATGCCCTTGGTGCACGCAAGCGTGTTGGTGCCGTCGATGTTCATGGCGCAGGAGCCGCAGATGCCCTCGCGGCAGGAGCGGCGCAGCGTCAGCGTCGGATCGACCTTGTTCTTGATCCACAAGAGCGCATCGAGGACCATCGGGCCGCAGTCGTCGGTGTCGACATAGTAGGTGTCGAGGCGCGGGTTGCGGCCGTCATCGGGATTCCAGCGATAGATCTTGTATTCGCGCAGCGACGTCGCGCCTGCCGGTTTCGGCCAGACCTTGCCTTCGGTGATCCGCGAATTCTTCGGCAGGTTGAACTGAACCATAGTCGGGTATCCCTGTTCTTGTCGGCGCAAACCGGCGCTCAGGCGCGGCGTTGCAGGACAACGTTCTCCGTGGTTTCCAGAACGGTGGCAAAGCCGGCTTCTCTCAGGCGGGCGACGGCATCGCGGCGCCACAGCGCACGGTGCTCGATCTCCACCTGCAGCCGGCGCGGCCAGGTCTCTTGCGGCAGCGCGAGGACGGCATCGACGATGCGATCCTCAAAACCTTCCACATCGATCTTCATGGCGGCAATCGCCGCGATCCCCTCGCCGGCGAGGAGGTCGGCGAGCGGCACGGCCTCGACCGTGACGGCAACACCACTCCTGCCGGCGCCCTCGGCCAGCAGCGAGGACTGCCCGGCATTGGAGCCGGCATTGGCGTAGAGCGTCACGGTGCCGGCCTCTTGCGCGACAGCGACCTGACGCAGGATGACGTCGCCGATCCGAGCGCGATTGGCGGCGACATTGGCCGCAAGCTTGGCATGGGTGCGCGGGCCCGGCTCGACGGCGAGCACCCGGCCGCCCGGCTTGAGCCGGCGGGCGGCATCGAGGGCGTAGGTGCCGATATTGGCGCCGATGTCGACGAAGGTATCACCGGCACGAAGCCCCTCGAACAGTGCCTCGCGCTCCTCCACCTCCGGCAGGCGCCGGCGGGCTAGGATCACCCGGTCGCAATAGTTCTCCGCCGGCCACAGCCGCCAGCAAAGGCCGCCGGCCGTGACGTCGAAGGGGCCGGGGAAAGCCCGTGCGGCGAGCTTGCGAAGCGGCTTCTTGAGGCCCTTGCGAAGGCCGCGGCGCATGGCCAAGGCCCAGAGAGCGCGGGCGAAAAGGCCCGGACGCAACGATCCGAACGGCGCATCGGCATGGCCGGGCATGACGACGGGCAGGGCGCCGGCAGATGCCGGTCCGCTCGTCTCCGCCATGGCCAGGGCCGTTCCGCTCATGCCGTTCTTCGGTCCTTCGCTTCGCTCAGGAGACGCGCATCAATAGACGCGCGCCTGGGGTTCGATATAGGCGATGTCGTTCGACATGGTGAAGGAGTGCACCGGCCGGTAGTCGATCGTCACCTTCTTCGTATCGGTGTCGGCAAAGACCAGCGTGTGCTTCATCCAGTTCTCGTCGTCGCGCTCCTTAAAATCCTCGCGGGCGTGGGCGCCGCGGGATTCCTTGCGGTTGGCGGCGGACTCCATGGTCACCACGGCCTGCTCGATGAGGTTGCCGAACTCCAGGGTCTCGATGAGGTCGGAGTTCCAGATCAGCGAGCGGTCGGTGACCTTGATGTCGGCGGCGGCGGACCAGACGTCGGCGATGAGGCCGCAGCCCTCTTCCAGGATCTCGCCGGTGCGGAACACCGAGCAGTTGGACTGCATGGTCTTTTGCATGTTCATGCGCAATTCGGCCGTCGGCGTGCTTCCATCGGCATAGCGGGCGGCGTCGAGGCGGGCGAGCGCCAGGTCGCCGGCATCGGCCGGCAGGTCGCGGTGCTTCTGGCCGGGCTCGATGGTCTCGGCGCAGCGAAGGCCCGCGGCACGGCCGAAGACGACAAGGTCGATCAGCGAGTTGGAGCCGAGCCGGTTGGCGCCGTGGACGGAGGCGCAGGCCGCCTCGCCGACGGCCATCAGGCCGGGCACCACATGGTCGACGTCGCCATCGATAGGGCAGACCACCTCGCCGTAATGGTTAGTCGGGATGCCGCCCATATTGTAGTGGACCGTCGGCAGCACCGGGATCGGCTCGCGGGTGACGTCGACGCCGGCGAAGATCTTGGCCGATTCGGCGATGCCCGGCAGGCGCTTGTGGATGATCTCCTGGTCGAGATGGTCGAGGTGCAGGTAGATGTGGTCGGATTCCTTGCCGACGCCCCTTCCCTCGCGGATCTCGATGGTCATGGAGCGCGAGACGACGTCGCGCGAGGCGAGGTCCTTGGCGCTCGGCGCATAGCGCTCCATGAAGCGCTCGCCTTCGGAATTGACCAGATAGCCGCCCTCGCCGCGCACGCCCTCGGTGATCAGGCAGCCGGCGCCGTAGATGCCGGTCGGGTGGAACTGGACGAACTCCATGTCCTGCAGCGGCAGGCCGGCGCGCAGCACCATGGCGTTGCCGTCGCCGGTGCAGGTGTGGGCGCTGGTGCAGGAGAAATAGGCGCGGCCGTAGCCACCGGTCGCCAGGATCACCTTGTGGGCGCGGAAGCGGTGCAGGGTGCCGTCGTCGAGATTGATGGCGACGAGGCCGCGGCAGGCGCCGTCCTCCATGATCAGGTCGATGGCGAAGAACTCGATAAAGAACTCGGCGGCGTTCTTCAGCGACTGGCCGTAGAGCGTGTGCAGGATGGCGTGGCCGGTGCGGTCGGCGGCGGCGCAGGTGCGCTGCACCGGGGGGCCCTTGCCGAAGTTCTGCATGTGGCCGCCGAACGGACGCTGGTAGATGCGGCCCGATTCGGTGCGCGAGAACGGCACGCCGTAGTGGTCGAGCTCATAAACCGCGGCCGGCGCCTCGCGACACATATATTCGATGGCGTCCTGGTCGCCGAGCCAGTCCGACCCCTTGACGGTGTCGTACATGTGCCAGCGCCAGTCGTCCGGGCCCATGTTCTGCAGCGAGGCGGCGATGCCGCCCTGGGCGGCGACGGTGTGCGAGCGGGTCGGGAACACCTTGCTGATGCAGGCGGTCTTGAGGCCGGCCTCGGCACAGCCGACGGTGGCGCGCAGGCCCGCGCCGCCGGCACCGACGACGACGACGTCGAAGGTGTGGTCCTCGAAGGTGTAGGCGCGTCCGTTGACGCCGGGCGCCGAAGCGCCGTTGCCCTTGCTGTCGGCCATGGGGTCAGGCTCCGAAACTGATTTTCAGGATGGCGAAGACGCAGGCGATGCCGACGAGCACGGCAAAGAACACGTTGCTCATCAGCGCCAGCACCTTCAGGCCCTCGGAATGGACGTAGTCCTCGATGATCACCTGCATGCCGAGCACCATGTGGTAGAGGCCGGTCAGCACGAAGAACAGCATCAGGATCGCGGCGAAGGGCGAGGCGAGCGTCGCGTGGACGTTCTCGTAGCCGGTGCCGGAGGTGACGATGAGGATGACGAGGAAGGCGACCGTCAGCGGCACCAGCGCCAGCGAGGTCAGGCGCACGATCCAGAAATGCCCGGTTCCTTCCCTGGCCGATCCGGAGCCGCGGGCGCGTCCGAGCGGGGTTCGCATTGTCATGATCCGTCTCCCCTAGCGCACGATATACGCGATCACCCAGATCGCGAGCGTGAGAACGAACGAGCCGTAGAGCGAGGCCTGGGCGAGGATTTCGCGCCCCGGATGCTCCAGGCCGCGGCCGAAGTCCCAGATGAAATGGCGGATGCCGCCCAGGAGGTGGAGCATCAAGGCCCAGGTGTAGCCGAACAGGACGAGGCGCCCGAGGAACGATCCGGCAAGGCCGTCGACGAAGGCGAAATAGTCGGGGCCGGCGGCCGCCGCGATCAGCCACCAGGCGAGCAACACGGTGCCGAAATAGAGCGCCGCGCCGGTGATGCGATGCAGGATCGACATCATCATGGTCAGCAGCGGCCGGTAAATCTGAAGGTGGGGAGAGAGCGGCCGGGCGGCCTTCAGTTCGGTGTCGGACATGGTCCTCATTCCGTTGGGGCGAATAACAGAATATTCTAATGTAATCGCCTGCAGAAAAACGGCGACTCCGGTTCCAGTTAGTTTCTAGCGCCCTTGTGCAGCGCAGTCAAAGCAGACGAAGGGAGGGTGCGGCAGACGCGGGACCGGCACCGTTGCGTGCGGCCAGGACGGCACCCATTGTTTCGAATAATCGAAATTAAGGGGTGCCGGCGAAAGCGATTCTGAAACGCTTCGGCGGCAAAGAGGATCGGCAACCGGTGCCGGCGGGCAGCTTTGCCGACGTTCCCAGCGCGACGCCTGAAGGATGCCGGCCGTGCCCTGCTGAGCGAACCGCCGCGGCCCGTCTCATCCGGGTCGTCGGCCGGGCCGCCCGGCCGGATGCCGGCGCCGGGTCCCAAAAACGCCCGATTGAACGCATTGAATAAATCGTTCAGGCGTCATTCACATCTCATCTGTGATGTGTAGCGCCTCGACATGTTCCTAGAAGAACGGAAACGCAGAAATGACAAAGATAATTGCCAGTCTGGGGGGCCTGATCGTGGCAGCGCTGGCGCTTGCCTGCGGTCCGGCGTCCGCGGCGGTCACCCAGAAGGCCTCGGGCCTCAATGCGGTCGCGGAAGCGCCGATCATCCTTGCACAACAGCACAATCAGAAGCGCAGCAACCGTCAGCAGCGGCGCCAGCAGCGCGCCAATCAGCAGCGCCAGAACCAGAACAAGGCGCGCCGCAACCAGCAGCGCCGGGACCAGAAGGCGCGCCAGAACCGGCAGCGGCAGCAGGCCCAGAAGCAGCGCCGCCAGCAGCAGCAGGCCCAGAAGCGGCGCCAGCAGCAGCAAAACCAGCAGCGGCGCCAGCAGCAGCAAAACCAGAAGCGGCGTCAGCAGCAGCAGGCGCAACAGCGGCGACGCCAGCAGCAGCAGGCGAAGCAGCGCCGCCAGCAACAGCAGGCCAAGAAGCGCCGCCAGGAGCGGCAGGCGCAGCAGCGCCGCCAGCAGCGCAAGGCCAAAGACCGTCGTCAGGAGCGCCAGGCCCAGCAGCGGCGTCAGGATCGCAAGGCGCAGCAGAGGCGTCAGGAACGCCAGGCCCAGGAGCGTCGTCAGGAACGCCGCGCCCAGGAACGGCGCCAGGAGCGCCGCGCCCAGGACCGCCGTCAGGAGCGCCGCGCCCAGGAGCGTCGTCAGGAGCGGCGTGCCCAGGACCGTCGCCAGGAGCGCCGGGCCCAGCAACGGCGCGCCGACAATCGCGACCGCCGTGCCCGCCGCCGGGTGGACCGGCGTCCGGGCCGTCGCCGCGGCGTGGAACTGCGCCGGCGTCGCTTCGAAGGCCACCGCGGCCGGCCGCGCTACTACCGCAGCCGCCGGGTCTATGTGGTCGACCGGCGCTACCGCAACCGCTTCCGTCGCGGTCGCAGCGTCTACTACCTGCCGCCGCGCGGTGCGGACATTGCCGCCGCAGCCTTCGTCATCGGCGCTTCCGCCGTGTCGGCCGCGGTGATCTATGACGCCCTGTCGGCCCCGCCGGTCGTGGAGCCGCCGCGGCGCTACACCCTCGACGAGATCGTCGAGGATCCCCAGGTCCGCCACTATGTGCGCGCCGTCGACGTCGACACCATCAACTTCGCCAGCGGCGAATCGGAAATCACGCCCTCCGAGCTGAGCAAGCTCGACAACATCGCGGGCGGTATCCAGCGGGTGGTGCAGAACGATCCGGGTGCGCTGTTCCTGATCGAAGGCCATACCGACGCCGTCGGCGACGAGGAATCCAACCTCGTCCTGTCGGAAGACCGCGCGCTTGCGGTCAAGGTCGCCCTCGTGGAGGAATACGGCATCGACGAGAGCAATCTGGAAGTGGCCGGCTACGGCGAGCAGTACCTGAAGATCGAGACCGAGGGTCCCTCGCACGAAAACCGGCGCGTCACCGTGCGCAACATCTCCAACCTGATCGCCCAGGGCTCGGCCGACGACGAGGCCGGTTCGGCCGAATCGGACGAAGGCTTCGCCGACGATCAGGGCGGGGATTTCCAGGACGACCAGTTCCAGGATGACGGCGACTTCCAGGACGATAACGGCGGCGGCCAGCAATAGGACCTCCCGCCTGAGGCCGGACCATCTCCGGCGTCCCAAGTCGCTTACGAAAAAGGCCGGGCGGTTCTGCCGCCCGGCCTCTTTTTTTTTGAAAACCTCCGAAAGATGCCGGGTTACGGCATCATGCGCACGCGGTCGCTGGAGGCTGCCGCCGGGGCCGCCGGCAGGCGCTTGTGCAGTCGCACCATGAAGGCGGCGGCAAAGAGCGGCGTGACGAGGTTGAGGATCGGCACCGCCATCAGCGCGGCGATGATCAGGCCGGCGACGAAGATCATGCCGGTGTTGTCCTTGCGCAGCCGTTTCGTCTCCGTCTCGGAGCGGAAGCGCCGGGCGGCGAATTCGAAATATTCCCGCCCTAGCAGGTAGCCGTTGGCGATGAAGAAGGCGACGATGTTGACCCCCGGGATCAGCAACAGGAGGAGCACGAACAGGTTCACGGCGATGACGACGCCGGTGAACTTCACGGCCATCCAGAGCCCTTCCATGACCGGCATGGCGCGGCCCGGCGGATCGCCCGGGAACCGCGTCTCTTCCACCACCTCGGCGACCTCGTCGAGGAACAGGCCGGCAAAGATCGAGGCGACCGGCGCGATCAGGAAGCTGAGGCCGACGACGAGGCCGAGGCCGGCGACGATGCTGATGATCGTCTCCACGTAGGGAATCGACAGGTCGACGAAGAAGCCGAGCGCGGCCTCCGCGCCGATGAACAGCGCGACAAGCAGGGCGAGCGTCAGGCCGAGGGACTTCCAGAGGACGCCGCGGAACGGCGGCGTGAAGACGTCGCGAAAGGCATCGATTGCGTCTGAGAGCATGGCTTTCTCATTGCGCGTTAAAACGGGTTTCACATAGGGAGGCGGGCGCGGCCCCGCAAGCGGAGCGGGTTTGACGCGAGCCCCGAGCCCCTTGATGTGGCCTGCGGCCGATGTACGCGTAGTGCCGGTTTCCCGCCCGTGCCGCTTGCCGCAATAAGGGACCCGCCACACTGTGCCCGCAGTCCGAACTTCGGAGTATTTCATGCCCGCCAGATATCTTTATCACCCGGCCGCCCATGACGGTGCTCAGCCGGTGCCGTCCTACTGGGAGGCGATCACCGGCCCGCTCAGCCGCGAGACACCGCCGCTTACCGGAGCCGCGCGCTGCGACGTGGCAGTGATCGGCGCCGGCTATACCGGGCTTGCCGCGGCCGAGGCGCTTGCCGGCACCCATGGGATGGACGTG
Organism: Rhodobium gokarnense; assembly: GCF_025961475.1. Lineage (NCBI taxonomy): Bacteria > Pseudomonadati > Pseudomonadota > Alphaproteobacteria > Hyphomicrobiales > Rhodobiaceae > Rhodobium > Rhodobium gokarnense. The sequence goes on from NZ_JAOQNS010000013.1 coordinate 33,440, forward strand.
CGCGTGCTGGAGGCCGGCACCCCCGGCTGGGGCGCATCGGGCCGCAATGGCGGGTTCTGTTGCCTCGGCGGGTCATCGTTTTCCACCGAGGAACTCGTTCGCCGCTTCGGAAAGGCGGCGGCGACCCGGTTCTACCAGGTCCAGCTCGAAGCCATCGACCAGGTACGGGCCTTCCTCAAGGCGCGCGACTGCGTCGACGGCTTTGCGCCGTCGGGCGAGATGGTGCTTGCCCACAAGCCGAACCGGGTGGCCGAACTGCGCCACGAGGCGGACCTCATCAAGGACCTCCTCGGCCTCGAGACGCCGGTCTATTCGCGCGAGGAACTCGTCGAGATGGGCTTTGCCGGCCCGGGTTTCTACGGCGGCGCGCTGGAGCCCTATGGCTTTCCGCTCAACCCGCTCGCCTATGCCCGGGCGCGGGCCGAGGCGGCGATCGATGCCGGCGCGGCGGTCCACAGCTTCAGTGCTGTGCGCGACTGGACGATGGAGGACGGCCGGCACATCCTTCGTTGCGACAACGGCACGGTCAGCGCCCGCTACGTTCTGGTCGCCACCAACGGCTATTCCAGCGAGACGCTGCCGGAGTGGATGTCCGGACGCACCCTGCCGGTGATGTCCAACATCCTCGTCACCCGCCCGCTCACCGCATCGGAATGGTCCGCGCAGGGCTGGACCACCGACCGCATGTCGTTCGACACCCGCATCATCCTGCATTATTTCCGGCGGCTTCCGGACGGGCGGTTCCTGTTCGGCGGGCGCGGCGCGCTCGATGCCTCGCCGGAGGCAAAGCCGGGGCTAGAGGCCGGGCTGCGGCGGCGCTTCGAAAAGCTGTTTCCGGCCTGGAAGGCGGTCGAGACCGACTATTGCTGGCAGGGCTTCATCTGCCTTGCCCGCAACTTCGTGCCGTTCGCCGGGCCGATCCCCGGCGTCGAGGGCGCGTTCGCGGCCCTTGCCTATCACGGCAACGGCGTCGCCTTTTCCGGCTGGGCCGGCCAGGCGATCGCCGACTGCGTCGCCGGCAGGGACGGCGCCGAGGACGCCATTCCGGAGATCATGCGCACCCCGCTGAAGCGCTTCGAGACCCCGAACCTGAGGCTCTTCGGCCTCAGGCTGGCGCTGGCACGCTACGATTTCATCGACCGGTTCTTGTGAGCCGGCCCTTTAGAGTTTCTCGATGGCCATGGCGATGCCCTGGCCGCCGCCGATGCACATGGTGATGAGGCCGATCTTGCCGCCGGAGCGCTCAAGCTCGTAGAGCGTCTTGACCGTCAGGATCGCGCCGGTGGCGCCGATCGGATGGCCGAGGGCGATGGCGCCGCCATTGACATTGGTCTTGTCGGCCGGAAAGCCGAGATCCTTTGCGACCGCACAAGCCTGGGCGGCGAAGGCCTCGTTGGATTCGATGACGTCGAAATCGTCGACGGTCAGCCCCGTGCGTTCCATCAGCTTCCTGACCGCCGGGATCGGCCCGAGGCCCATATAATCCGGGTCGACGCCGGCATGGGCGTAGCCGAGGATGCGGGCGAGCGGCTTCTTGCCGTCGCGCTCCGCCTTTTCCGCCTCCATCAGCACCACGGCGGCGGCACCGTCATTGATGCCGGACGCATTGCCGGGGGTCACCGTGCCGTCCTTCTTGAAGGCCGGCTTCAGCTTGGCCATGTCGGCATCGGAGACCTCCATGCGGACATGCTCGTCAGTGTCGAACATCACCGTGTCGCGGCGTACCTTCACCTCGATCGGCAGGATCTGGTCCTTGAAGCGACCTTCCTTGATCGCCGCCGTCGCCCGCTTGTGGCTCTCGATGGCGAAGGCGTCCTGTTCGGCGCGTTCGAGGCCGTAGCGCTCGGCGACGTTTTCCGCCGTGATGCCCATATGGCCGTGGCCAAAGGGATCGTTGAGGGCGCCGATCATCATGTCGGTCATCTTGGCGTCGCCCATCTTGGTGCCGGTGCGCGAATTGAGCTGGGCGTGGGGCGCGCGGCTCATGGATTCCGCGCCGCCGGCAAGCGCCGCGTCGCAATCGCCGAGCATGATCGACTGGGCGGCCGAGACGATCGCCTGCAGGCCGGAGCCGCACAAGCGGTTGAGGGTCAGCGCCGGCACCTCGACCGGGACACCGGCTTCCACGGCGACGACGCGGGAGATGTACATGTCACGCGGCTCGGTGTGGATGATGTTGCCGATGACCACATGGCCGATGGCGTCGGGCGAGATGTCGGCGCGCGACATCGCTTCCCGGGCGCAGGCGGCGCCGAGCGCCGAGGGGGGCGTATCCTTCAGGGCGCCGCCGAAGGTTCCGATCGCCGTGCGCACCCCGGAAAGAATGACGACGTCGCGTGCTTGATCTGCCATGGATTGTTTCCTCCCTAATCGATAATTTTTAACGCGATTTCTTATCCAAAAAGTCTGTCAACTTTTTGGGAAAGCGCTTGCCCCCCACCGATTTTCTTTTGTCGCGTGCGGGTTGCATCCAAGAAATCCAACACCGACCATAGCGCGGCCCGGCGGCGGACAACAGTGTGGATTTCCGTAAGGCGTGCGGCGCCCGGCCGAAGCGCACCACCTCACCGATCCGTGTTGGCGCGTGACGGCAAGAACGGTTGGACGGCGACGGGCCAGCCGCTAAAACCGTCCCGGTCAACAGGAGGAACGGCATGGAAAGGTTCGGACGGTTTTTTTTCACGGCCGCCCTTGCGGGTCTCGTCGGCGCCGGCATTGGCGGCATGGCGCGGGCGGCCGGGGCGCCCGATCCGGGCGACTGGCAGGCCGTGCTTGAGGACGCGCGCGGCGAGACCGTCTATTTCAACGCCTGGGCCGGCGAGGCGCGCATCAACGACTTCATCGCCTGGGTCGGCCGCCGGGTGAAGGAGGACTACGGCGTTACCCTTGTCCATGTGAAGATCGACGATGCGGCGGCCGTCGTCTCAAGGGTGCTGGCCGAAAAGACCGCCGGCAAGACCGACGGCGGCTCGGTCGACCTGATCTGGATTAACGGCGAGAATTTCGCCGCCATGAAGCGACAAGACCTTTTGATGACGCCGGGCTGGGCCGACCGGCTGCCGAATTTCTCGAACGTCGATGTCGAGGGCAAGCCGACCGTCGTTACCGATTTCACCGTGCCGACCGACGGGCTCGAAGCGCCTTGGGGCATGGCCCAGCTCGTCTTCTATTATGACAGCGCCCGGCTGGCCGAGCCGCCGCGCTCGCCGGCAGAACTGCTTGAATGGGCCAAGAAGAACCCCGGCCGCTTCACTTACCCGCAACCGCCCGACTTCACCGGCTCGACCTTTTTGAAGCAGGCCCTCATCGGCCTCGTCGACGACCCGGCCGTGCTGCAGAAACCGGTCGAAGACGCCGATTTCGACAAGGTCGCGGCGCCGCTCTTTGCCTTCCTCGACGATCTTCATCCGGTGATGTGGCGCTCCGGCCGGGCGTTTCCGCAGAACGCCTCGGCGCTGCGCCAGCTCATTGCCGACGGCGAGACCGACATCGCCTTTTCCTTCACCCAGTCGGAGGCAAGCTCCGCCATCGCCCGCGGCGAGTTGCCGGAGAGCGTGCGCTCCTTCGTGTTTACGGACGGCACCATCGGCAACACCCACTTCGTCGCCATTCCCTTCAACGCCAATGCCAAGGCCGGGGCGCTGGTCGTCGCCAATTTCCTGATGTCGCCGGAGGCGCAGGCCGAAAAGCAGAAGCCGGAGGTCTGGGGCGATTTCACGGTGCTCGACGTCGCGGGCTTGGACGCCGGCGACCGCACCCTCTTCGAGGATATCGACCTCGGCGTCGCGACCCTGTCGCCGGCCGACCTCGGCACTGCCCTTCCCGAACCGCATCCCTCCTGGATGGTGCGGCTGGAAGAGGCGTGGACCGAGCGCTACGGCGCGCAGTGAGCCGGGCGCGGGGCAGGTCGGCATGAAGTCATCGACGGCGTCAGCAGTTTTTTCGCCGACCTCAGCCCCCTCCTCCGCGTCATTGCCGGGCTTGACCCGGCAATCCATGAGGCCTTTCGGTCCAGGATTCCGGTTGCGGTCGGTTTCTCACGGTGCCGCGCGCAAGGTCCTGCTCCACCGCAAAGCGGAGCGCGAGTTGCGCCGCATCATGGATCACCGGGTCAAGCCCGGTGATGACGCGGGAGAATGGGGCACGGCGGAAGCCGGATCCGCGAATGCCTCCTGCACTGGCGAGCAATCAGCCTGATGCTGCGCCTCGTCCCCTTTCTCGCAATCCTTGTCCTCGTCGGCCCGGTTGCCGCCGGGCTTGCCGGAGCGGCGCTGCCGGCTTTCGGCTACCTGCCGGCCCTCGGCGGCACGGGATTCTCGCTCGACCCGTTCCGGGCGGTCTTTGCCGCGCCGGGCATCTGGACCTCGATCGGGCTCAGCCTCGGCGTCGGGCTGGCGTCCACGGCGATTGCCTTTGTCGCCGTCATCCTGTTCGTTGCCGGCTGGCAGGCGACGCGGGTGTTTGCCGTCCTTCGCCAGATGCTGTCGCCGCTCCTTGCCATGCCGCACGCGGCGGCCGCCTTCGGCCTTGCCTTCCTGATCGCGCCGTCGGGCTGGCTCGTCCGGCTCGCCTCGCCCTGGGCGACCGGCATCACGCGCCCGCCCGACCTTCTCATCGTCAACGATCCGCTCGGGCTCGCCATGATCGCCGGGCTCGTCGTCAAGGAAATTCCGTTCCTCTTCCTGATGACGCTCGCCGCCCTGCCGCAGACCGATGCGCGGCGGCTGACCGAGGTGACGGCGAGCTTCGGCTACGGCCGCACGGCCGGCTGGATCATCGCCGTCCTGCCGCGACTCTATCCCCAGATCCGGCTGCCGATCTTTGCCGTCATCGCCTTTGCCTCCTCGGTTGTCGACGTTGCGCTCATCCTCGGGCCGACGACGCCGGCGCCGCTCGCCGTCCGGCTCGTGACCTGGATGAACGATCCGGACCTTGCCATGCGTTTCCAGGCCTCGGCCGGCGCGCTCGTCCAATTGGCAACGACTGCCGGTGCCCTGCTCGTGTGGATAGCCGGCGAACGACTGGCGGTGCGCCTTGCCGGTCCGCGGCTCGTCTCCGGGCACAGGCATGCGAATGACGGACCGCTCCGCGCCCTCAGCGCCGGTGCCATGGCGCTGGTCGTCGCCGCCGTCGCCCTCGGCATTCTCGTCCTCGCCGTCTGGTCCTTTGCCGGCTACTGGCGTTTTCCCGATGCGGTGCCGGGCGCAATTACGCTCGCCAACTGGGCGCGGCAGGTGCCTGGCGTTTTCGGCCCGCTTCAGACCACCGTCGTCATCGGCATCGCCGCGACCGTCATCGCGCTCGCCCTTTCCCTCGGCGCGCTGGAGAACGAGAAGCGACGCGGCCGGGCGGCCGGCAGCCGGGCCTTGATGCTCCTCTACCTGCCGCTGATCGTGCCGCAGATCGCCTTCCTGTTCGGCCTGCAGGTGCTCTTCATCGCCGCCGGGCTGGACGCCACCGGCGCTGCCCTCGTCCTCTCCCACCTCGTCTTCGTCATGCCCTATGTGTTCCTGTCGCTGGCCGATCCCTGGCGCGCCTTCGACGAGCGCTACGCCACTGTCGCCAAGGGGCTCGGCAGTTCGCCGACAAGCATCTTCTGGCGCGTTCGCCTGCCGATGCTAGCCCCCGCTGTCCTGACGGCCGCCGCCGTCGGCTTTGCCGTCAGCGTCGGGCAATACCTGCCGACGCTCCTCATCGGCGCCGGGCGCTGGCCGACCGTGACGACGGAAGCCGTCGCGCTTGCCGCGGGCGGCGACCGGCGCGTCATCGGCGTCTATGCGCTGTTGCAGATGGTGCTGCCGTTCCTCGGCTTTGCCGTTGCGACGCTGGTGCCGCTTCTGCTCTTTTCCCGGCGCCGGGGGCTTGACGCATGAGCGCCACAGGTCTCGTCCTCGAAAACGTCCGTATCGCCCTCAAGGACCGCACCCTCGTCGACCTGTCGCTTGACGTGGCGCCCGGGCACATCGCCACCGTCATGGGGCCGTCCGGCTCCGGCAAGTCGACGCTGCTCGCCTATGTCGGAGGCTTTCTGGAGCCAGCCTTTACGGCTGCGGGTCGGGTGCTCCTCAACGGAACGGACATCACCCGTCTTGCGGCGCACCGGCGCCATGTGGGCATCCTGTTCCAGGACGACCTCTTGTTCCCCCACCTCTCCGTTGCCGGCAATCTTGCCTTCGCGCTCCCCGAAAGCGGGCGCGGGCGCGCGGCGCGGCGGCAGCGTGTCGAAGACGCGCTCTCCGAGATCGGCCTCGAGGGTCATGGCGATCGCGATCCGGCAACGCTTTCCGGCGGCCAGCGGGCGCGGGTCGCGCTGATGCGGGTGCTGCTTTCCGAGCCGCACGCCCTCCTCCTCGACGAACCGTTTTCCAAATTGGACGCGACCCTTCGCGCGCAGATCCGCGATCTCGTCTTTGCCAAGGCGCGCGAGCGCGATCTGCCGGTGCTGCTGGTCACCCACGACCCGGCGGATGCGGAAGCGGCCGGCAACCACGTCGTCTCGCTCTGACGATGGTCATTGACAGGGAGTGGTAACCGGCGGTCAAACTCCTACTTCTATGGGAGACTTCCTCCGTCCCCCGAGCCGCCCAGCGAAAGAGATGCCCGTGCCCGACAACAGCCAACGCAAGACCCTGGTCCTGACCGGCGCAAGCCGCGGCATCGGCCACGCCACCGTGAAGCGGTTTTCCGCCGCCGGCTGGCGCGTCATCACCTGCTCGCGCCAGGCCTTTTCCGACAAATGCCCGTGGCCGTCGGGGCCGGAGGACCATATCCAGGTCGACCTGTCAGATCCCGACAATCTCGGCATGGCGGTAGCGGAAGTGCGCGACCGGCTGGAGGCGAGCGGTGACCGGCTCGACGCGCTGGTCAACAACGCCGGCATCAGCCCGAAGGGCGACAAGGGCGAGCGGCTCGATTCCGTGACGACGCCGATGCATGTCTGGCGGCACGTCTTCCAGGTCAATTTCTTCGCCCCGATCATGCTGGCCCGCGGCCTCTTCAACGAGTTGAAGGCGGCACGCGGCTCGGTCGTCAACGTGACGTCCATTGCCGGCGGCCGGGTCCATCCCTTCGCCGGCACCGCCTATGCCACCTCCAAGGCGGCGCTCGCCTCGCTGACCCGGGAGATGTCGGCCGACTTCGGCCCGCACGGCATCCGCGTCAACGCCATCGCGCCCGGCGAGATCGACACCTCGATCCTGTCGCCCGGCACCGAAGACCTCATCGAGGGCATCCCGCTACGTCGCCTCGGCCAGCCGGAAGAGGTCGCCGACACGATTTTTTTCCTCTGCACCGAGCCGAGTTCCTACGTCACCGGCGCGGAAATCCACATCAATGGCGGCCAGCACGTCTGACCGTTGGCGTCGGCCCCGCGAATAGGATCGCACGTTTCCGGGTCATTGCGGGATCACGCCACCCTGGCGCGATCCCCTTCCTGCGCCAGCCGGGTCGCAGGCAGCCACGCCTCCAACCAGACCCGGCCGTCCTCGTGGCAGGTGATGTTCAGCGACCCGCCGCAATTCTCCAGCGTGCGGTTGGCGGCGGCGACCTCGAACAGCATCGGGTCGGGAGCGTTGCTGCCCTGGCGGAAGATCTGCCCGAGCCCGGCCTTCGCCAGTGCCAGCTTCTTGACCGGAATGCTTTTTCCGACCATCTCGATGCGAATGCTCAGGCCGTCATTACCGGCCGCAGTCCGGATGGAGATCGTCCCGCGTTTCTGGCAGACCACCCCGGCCGTCACCAGCGTCGCGATCGCATCGGCGAAATATTTCCGGCTGACGAAGAGGTGCGGAACGTTGCCCGTTGAGACCTCGATCGTGACGTTCTTGGCCGCGCGGATCTTCCGCTTGTCATGGGCCGTCTTTCGCACCAGCGCGTCGACATCGATCATGGCCTCGTCGGCAAAGGACGTCAGTTGCTGGACGTCGACGGCGGTCTGCAGGGATTTGAAGACCTGCAGGAACCCTTCGCACTCCCTCGCCACGGCTTCGATCATCCGGCTGGCCTCGATCAGCGGAGCATCGCCCTTGAAACCCTTGCTCATGTGAAGGATGCGGCTGAGGTGGGCGGACGCCACCTTGCCGACCTGGCCGAGCAGCAGGTCGCGGTCATTGTTGGTGTTGGCGACCAGCATCATCGCCTTCGACAGGCGGGCGCCGACGACGGACGTCTCCTTCATCAGTTCCTCGATGCGCGCTTCCTTGGCGACCAGGGCCTGCTCCAGATCGGTCGTGCGCGTGCGCAGGATGTCGTTGGCGGTTTCCTCCTGGGCGAGCTGGCTGCGCCATTGGCGATGGGCCTCGCGATACCGGACGACGACCTCGTTGTGGAGCGTGATGAGCTGGCCGATCTCGGTGTTGGGATCGATATCGACCGCACCGAAACACTCCTGCTTGGCCATCTCGTTCTCCAACTGGCAGCGCAGGAGGTTCGTCTCGGAAATGTGGCCATGCTCGACCTCGTCGAGGCCACGTGCCTCGTCGGCAAGGCTGACGCGAACGCCGAGGCCCTTGTCCAGCACCATCATCAGGACGACGCTGACGCCGAAGGCCCAGACCGCCGTGACGACGATGCCGAGCATCTGGGCGACGACGCGGTCGCCGAGCGAGCCCTCGGTGAGGAAGAAGGCGGCGACCAGCGTGCCCCAGATGCCGCCGAAGAGATGAACCGGCAGGACGTTGTTGCCGTCGTCGATCTTCAGCCGCTCCAGAAGCCGGCGACCGAAGACGGAAATGAGGCCGCCGACGGCGCCGACCAGCATGGCGTCGATGCCGGTCATCCGGTCGACGGCCGCGGAGGTGGCGACGAGACCGGCCATGGCGGCAAAGATGACCCGGATAACGGAATACCGCTCATGGCCGAGATGCATCATGGCGATGGCGATGGTGCCGCCGGCGGCCGCGCCCATCACCGTGTTCAGCACGACGCGGAAGGTGGTGTCGGACAGACCCGCAAGCGCGCCGCATGCGCAACCGATCCAACCCAGGAGAATGAGCAGGAAGCCGATGGCCACCTGGTTGAAATTGTTGCTGATGATGAACCCGGCGCGGCCGCTGAAGCGATGCTGGCGCGGGCCGAGGACGAGGACCGCGGCCAGCGCGGCCCAGCCGCCGACGGAATGGACGACGGTGGCCCCGGCGAGGTCGTGGGCGCCGAGACGGCGCAGCCAGCCATTGTCGTTCCACCACCAGTGGGCAACGACCGGCACGACGAGGCAGACGATGCTGAGCGCGAAGATCATATAGGCGGCAAAGCGCATGCGCTCCACGGTGGCGGCGGAAATCACGATGGCCGCAATGGTGCAGAGCAGCAGGTAGTAGATGAAGACGGCGCTGTCACTGCCCGCAAGGTCGTTGAGGAAGAAGCGGTTGCCGCCGACGATACCGGCGATGCTGTCGCCGAAGACGAGGCCGTAGCCGAAGAGGGAAAAGCAAATCGTCGCGATCATCATATCGGTCACGCTCTTGGCCGAAGCGTTGATCGCGTTCTTGGACTGGACGAGGCCACTTTCGAGATAGACGAAGCCGCCGCGCATGACGACGAGCAGTGCCGCGCAAGAGAGGAGCCAAACGGTATCGGTCGGTGCTGTCTGCATGGTGCCATTCCCCCAATGGTGATGCGATAAAACCGGAAAGTGCGACCTTTTGTCCTATTTCGCCCAGTTAAGACCCCCCGATCGAATTCGTCTACAGAGTATCCAATGCTATGGTTGGGCAATCGTTGACATATTGTTCCATCGACTTATCATTTTCTTTGAATATGTCTCTCCAGTGCGTATTTACGCAGCCCTTCAAACACTTACGGGTGTTCCCGTAGAGTTCCTGGCGCGTATTTTACTAAAATTGGCAGGTTCCTGCGGAGTGTCCGATCGGCGCCGACAGCGGGTGACGGGCGTCGCGGCCGCGCCGCCGGGACAGATCGGTCCAACGGACGCGGCCCGGATACGCAAACATCCGCTCGCGGCGGCCGGAGCCGGGGTCGTAGTCGTACGGAGGGCGGTCCCGGGTGCCGCGCGGGGTATCTTCGGCCGTAGGGCTGGCGCCGCGCACCAACAGGTTGCCGGCTGATGTGCTCCAGCCCCACCCGACCGGGACGCGGTCTTGCGGCGGCGGCGGCAACGCGATACCTGAGCGGGCGCGTTTTCCGTCCCGCCAGGAGTGAGCCGTTGTCCGAAAAGCCCGAGATCGATCGCTACGTCACCTTCAAGGGCCTCGACTGCGACGGCGACGCCGACCGGCTGATCGCGCGGCTGAAGGAGCTGACCGGGCGCGGCACCGGCTCCAAGTGGGAGACCTACTTCACCGACAAGCTCGCCCAGAACGCCCGCATGGGCCAGGACCACCTGTTCTTCGTCGGCGCCCACGTCAACACCCTGCGCAGCTTCTTCGAGGAGTGCGAGGACGCCGACGCGCTGGAGCTCCTCGATCATCTGGAACTGAACTGCTGCTGAGGACCCCTCCTTTCCGGGATCGGGCATGACAAAAGGCGGGCCGCAGGGACCCGCCTTTGTTTTTGATCGACCTCGTGAAGGCCGAGGTCAGCCCGCGGCTTCGACCGCCCGCTTGGCCATGACGACCACCAGATTGGCCCGGTAGTCGGCCGAGCCGTGCAGGTCGGAGAGCATGTCGTTCGGATCGACCGAGGCACCGACGACGGCGTCCGCCGACCAGTTGGACGACAGCGCCTGTTCCATGCCGGCATGCCGGAACACGCCGTCATTGCCGGCGCCGGTGACGGCAACGCGAACCGAGCCGTCGGTCATCTTCGCCGCCATCACGCCGCACATGGCATAGCGCGACGCGGGGTTCGGGAACTTGGCGTAGCCCGCCTTTTCCGGCACCTGGAAGACGACCTTGACGATGATCTCGTCCTCTTCCAAAGCCGTCTCGAAGAGGCCCTTGAAATAGTCGGCGGCCGCGATCTCGCGCTTGTTGGTGACGACGGTGGCGTCGAGCCCGAGGACGGCGGCCGGGTAGTCGGCCGCGGGATCGTTGTTGGCGATGGAGCCGCCGATCGTTCCCATATGCCGGACATGGGGGTCGCCGATCTTGCCGGCGAGCGCGGCGAGCGCGGGAATCGCGCCCTTGACGGCGTCGGAATTGGCGACGTCCGCATGGCAGACGGCGGCGCCGATGGTGACCGTCCCGCCGGAGACGTCGATGCCCTTCAGCTCGTCGAGATTGCGGATATCGATGACGTCCGACGGCGCCGCCAGGCGCTGCTTCATGGTCGGGATCAGGGTCTGGCCGCCGGCCAGCAATTTGGCGTCCTCGTTGCCGGCGATCTGGCTTGCTGCGTCGCTGAGGCTGGACGCGCGATGGTAGTTGGTTTCGTACATGTTTATTTCCTCTTCTCGCTCACGGGCCGCACCGCACCTTCGGTGCTGGCCCTCCGCGGGGACGGCCTGACCGGCCGGCGCCCGTTCGGGCTTGCGAACCCGTAATCGGGTTCGAGGGTTCATCACTCACGGGCCTTGCCGCACCTGCGGCTCTAGGCCTGCACGGGCGCGGCCTGACCGGCCGGGGCCCATTCGGGCTTGCGAACCCGTGACCGGGTTCGGACGTTTCGCACGCACGGGCCGCACCCATCAGGGAGCGGCCCGGCAAGTCTCCCAACTAGGCCGTGTGGATGGCGCGCCAGACCTTTTCCGGCGTTGCCGGCATCGTCAGGTCGTTGGTGCCGATGGCGTCGGTGATGGCGTTGATCACCGCCGGCGGCGAGCCGATGGCGCCGGCCTCGCCGCAGCCCTTCATGCCGAGCGGATTGCCCGGGCAGATCGTCTCCGTCGTCGAGACGTTGAAGGACGGCATGTCGTCGGCGCGCGGCATGGTGTAGTCCATGTAGGACGCCGTCATGAGCTGGCCGGACTCCCTATCGTAGGAGCAGCCTTCCAGCATCGCCTGGCCGATGCCCTGGGCCAGCCCGCCATGGACCTGGCCTTCGACGATCATCGGGTTGATGATCTTGCCGAAGTCGTCGGCGGCGACGAACTGGATGATCTGGGTCTTGCCGGTGTCCGGATCGACCTCGACCTCGCAGATGTAGCAGCCGGCCGGGAAGGTGAAGTTGGTCGGGTCGTAGAACGCCCCCTCCTTCAGGCCCGGCTCCATGCCGTCGGGCAGATTGTGCGCCGTGTAGGCGGCGAGGCAGACCTCGTGCCAGCCGAGCTTCCTGTCGGTACCGGCAACCTTCACCTCGCCATTCTCGATGACGATGTCGCCTTCCGACGCCTCCAGCAGGTGCGCAGCGATCTTCTTGGCCTTGCTCTCAACCTTGTCGAGGGCCTTGACGATCGCCGACATGCCGACGGCGCCGGAGCGCGAGCCGTAGGTGCCCATGCCGAACTGCACCTTGTCGGTGTCGCCATGGACGATCTGGACGTTGTCGACCGGCAGGCCGAAGCGCTCGTTGACGAGCTGGGCGAAGGTCGTCTCGTGGCCCTGGCCGTGGCTGTGCGAGCCGGTCAGGATCTCCACCGTGCCGACCGGATTGACCCGGACCTCGGCGGATTCCCAGAGGCCGACGCCGGCGCCGAGGGAGCCGACAGCCTGGCTCGGCGCAATGCCGCAGGCCTCGATGTAGCAGCTCATGCCGATGCCGCGCTTCTTGCCGCGGCTGGCGGCCTCGTCGCGGCGGGCGGCAAACCCGTTCCAGTCGGCGGCCTGCATCGCCGCTTCCAGCGAGGCCTCGTAGTTGCCGGCGTCATAGGCCATGATCACCGGCGTCTGGTAGGGGAACTCGCGGATGAAGTTCTTGCGCCGGAGTTCCGCCGGCGAGACGCCGAGCTCACGGGCCGCCGTCTCCACGATCCGCTCCAGCACATAGGTCGCTTCCGGCCGGCCGGCGCCGCGATAGGCATCGACCGGGGTGGTCGTGGTGTAGACCGCCTTGACGTTGCAGTGGATCGCCGGGATCACATACTGGCCGGAGAGCAGCGTCGCGTAGAGGTAGGTCGGCACCGAGGAGGAAAACAGCGACATGTAGGCGCCGAAATTGGCCACCGTGTCGACCTTCAGCGCGGTCATTTTGTTGTCGGCGTCGAAGGCCATTTCCACATGGCTGACATGGTCGCGGCCATGGGCATCGGTGAGGAACGCCTCGGTGCGATCCGCCACCCACTTGACCGGCACGCCGGTGCGCTTCGACGCCCACAGGCAGACGATCTCTTCCGGGTAGATGTAGATCTTGGAGCCGAAGCCGCCGCCGACATCGGGCGCGATGACGCGAAGCTTGTGCTCCGGCGCGACGTTGTAGAACGCGCTCATGACGAGGCGGGCGACATGCGGGTTCTGGCTCGTCGTCCAGACCGTGTAGTGCTCGTCGGCCGGGTCGTAGACGCCGAGCGCCGCGCGCGGCTCCATGGCGTTCGGCACCAGCCGGTTGTTGACGATCTCCATCTTCGTGACGTGGGCGGCGCTCGATATCGCCGCATCGACGGCAGCAGAATCGCCGATCTCCCAGTCATAGATGAGGTTGCCGGGGGCTTCCGGGTGAAGCTGCGGCGCGCCGTCCTTCAGCGCCGAGACGGCGTCGGCGACCGCTTCCAGCTCCTCGAATTCCACGACGATGGCGTCGGCCGCATCGCGCGCCTGGGCCCGCGTTTCCGCCACGACCACGGCGATCGCCTGGCCCACATAGCGCACGGTCTCCGAGGCGAGCGCCGGCCAGGCGCCCATATTCATCGGCGAGCCGTCCTTGGAATGGATCATCCAGCCGCAGATCAGATTGCCGATGCCGTCGCCCTGGAGCTGCTGGCCGTTGAGGACGCCGATGACGCCGGGCATTCCTTCCGCGACCGAGGCATCGATCGAGGTGATCTTGGCGTGCGCATGCGGGCTGCGCACGAAGGCGGCATGGCACATGCCGGGGACGGTCATGTCGTCGGTGTAACGCCCGCGACCGGTGATGAAGCGCTTGTCCTCCTTACGGAGCACGCGTGCGCCGATTCCTTCCACGCCCATGGTGGTTCCTCCCTTGGGTTTTTGTCTTTTTTATTCAGCGGCCGCGGCGGTGCCGGACATCTCGTCGGCCGCCGCTTTGATGGCCTTGACGATGTTGTGGTAGCCGGTGCAGCGGCAGATATTACCGTCGAGCTCGTGGCGGATCGTCGCCTCGTCGAGGTTCGGACCGCAGCGGTTGATCATGTCGACCGCGGAAATGATCATGCCCGGCGTGCAGAAGCCGCATTGCAGGCCGTGATTGTCCTTGAACGCGGCCTGGACCGGATGCAACTGGTCGCCGCTGGCGACGCCCTCAATGGTGACGACCTCGGCGCCGTCGGCCTGGGCCGCCAGCATGGTGCAGGACTTCACCGCCCGGCCGTCCATTAGCACGAGGCAGGCGCCGCACTGGGACGTGTCGCAGCCGACATGGGTGCCGGTGAGGCCGGCATTGCCGCGAATGAAGTCGACCAGCAGCGTGCGGTCCTCGACATCGGCCGAAACGGACTTGCCGTTCACGGTCATGGTCACTGATGACATCGATATTCCTCCCTTTGGATTGCTTTTGATTGGGATGCGGCGCCGGCTCGAAATGCGCGGTCCGGCGCCGCAAAATCCGTCTTTTCGGTCAGCTCAAAATGAGGATGACCAGGATCAGCACGCCAACGGCGGCAAAGCCCCAGGCGATCGGGCCGCCGAGATAGCCGCGGCCGGCGGCGACCTCCAGCTTCTCCTCGGCGTCGCGCGCCACGTCTTCCATCTCATGGACGGCATGCTCCAGCGCGCCCTCTCCTTCTTCCGCCTCTTGGCCGCCGGTGAAATGGGCGGAGATGTTGGCGAAGAACTCGTCGGCCGTCTTCTTGGCCGTGGAATCGATCATGCGCGAGCCAAGCTGGGCGAGCTTGCCGCCGACCTGGGCCTTGGCCTCATAGGTCAGCACCGTCTCCTCGCCGTCCTCGGCAAGGTGGACGTCGGCGCCGCCCTTGGCAAAGCCGGCAACGCCGCCCTTGCCCTCGCCGGAGATGTGGTAGCCCTTCGGCGGGTCGATGTCGGAAAGCGTCACATGGCCGTTGAAGGTCGCCTTCACCGGGCCGATCTTGGAGACCACCTTGGCGGTCATTTCGGTGTCGGAGATCTTTTCCAGGGACTGGCAGCCCGGGATCGCCTTCTTGAGAACCTCCGGATCGTTCATCGCCTGCCAGACGTCCTCGCGCCTGGCCGGTATCCGGTACTCCCCCGTCATATCCATGACAGATGCTCCCATCTTATTCACAGCGGCGTCTGCGACCGGCAGCGCCGATTTTCGTTCTTTGCGCGGCGCGGCCGGTTCGCGTCATGCGCGCATCCCGGCGTTTGAGGCTGGGGCCGGCCCACCGTCATCCGATGCGCAGCTTGCCCGTTCGGGGACGCTGCGGCAACCGGATTGTTACGGGAAAGTGCATATAATTTCACGGCATTTTTATGAACGCCGGCGCCGTCAAGGGGACGGGAGGACGCATGGGGCAGCCGATCGTGGCGCCCGCCGATTGACGCTTGCCGCCTTCGACGCGTAACAGTCTTGGCGCCGTCGCTTTCAAAACGAAACCCGGAGATTTGCGCTGACCGCCCCCTCCCCGAAATCCGACCGGTCCGCCCGACCGAACGCGCCGACGTCACCGGCCGCCGGCGCCGCGCCGAAAGGCGTCTGGCCGGTCATGCTGACGAGCGACGGCTGGTCCGACTATGCGCTTCTCGACATGGGGGCCGGCGAAAAGCTGGAGCGCTACGGCAGGCTCACGATCGTCCGCCCGGAGCCCCAGGCGATGGGCTCGCGAAAGCTCGACGACGCGGTCTGGGAGGCGGCGGATGCGGTCTTTACCGGCGACACGGACGAGGAAGGCCCGGGGCGCTGGAAGTTCGCACGAAAGCTGCCGGAGACCTGGCCGATGCGCTATGGCGATGTCGGCTTTCTCGGCCGCTTCACCTCGTTCCGCCATGTGGGCCTCTTTCCCGAGCAGGACGCCCACTGGCGCTGGATGGCGGAGAAGATCCGCGGGGCCCGGCGGCCGGTGAAGGTGCTCAACCTCTTCGGCTATACCGGCCTTGCCTCGCTGGTCGCCGCCGAGGCGGGCGCACAGGTCACCCATGTGGACGCCTCGAAAAAAGCGATTGGCTGGGCGCGGGAGAACCAGGCGCTCTCCAAGCTCGACGACAAGCCGATCCGCTGGATCTGCGACGACGCCACGAAATTCGTCGCCCGCGAGGGACGGCGCGGCAACACTTATGACGGCATCCTGCTCGATCCGCCGAAATACGGCCGGGGGCCGAAGGGCGAGGTCTGGCAGCTCTTTGAAAACCTGCCGGAAATGGTGCGGCTCTGCCGGGAGATCCTGGCGCCGGACGCCCTCTTCCTGGTGCTGACGGCCTATTCGATCCGCGCCTCGTTTCTTGCCAGCCACGAGCTTCTCGCCGAGACCCTGTCCCACCGCGGCGGCACCATCGAGTCGGGCGAGCTGGCGCTCATCGAGCAGGGGCTGGACGGTGCCGGCGGAGGCCGGGCGCTCTCAACCTCCATGTTCTCGCGCTGGAGCGGACAATGAGCGCGCAAAGCGGGCCGGGACGGCCGGGTCTCGTCAAGACCGTCACCAGCCTTGCCAATCCGCTGGTCAAGGACATCCGCGCCCTCTCCCAGCGCAAGCACCGGCAGGCGACCGGGCTCTTCGTCGCCGAAGGCTTGAAACTTGTCGCCGATGCCATCGAAGCCGGCTGGCCGATCAAGACCTTCGTCCATGCGGAGAAGGTCTCTCACCACGAGCTGGTGTCGCGGACCGCCGCCCGCGTGGTCGCCCATGGCGGGCTCGTCCTCAAGGTCTCCGAGGCCGTGCTGGAAAAGATGACGCGGCGGGACAATCCGCAGATGGTCATCGGCGTCTTCGAACAGAAGACGGTGCCGCTCGACGCCATCGACCCGGCCGGCGCAACGGTCTGGATCGCGCTGGAAGGCATCAAGGACCCGGGCAATCTCGGCACGATCCTTCGCACGGCAGACGCCGTCGGCGCCTCCGGCGTCCTCCTCGTCGGCGACACGGTCGATCCGTTCGGCACGGAAGCCGTCCGCGCGACCATGGGCTCGATCTTCCACGTGCCGCTCGCCCGCGCCAGCATCGAGGCCTTCAAGGCCTGGCGGCCAAGTTGGCCGGGCACGGTCGTCGGCACGCACCTGTCCGCCACCGAGGACTACCGCGCCGTTCCCTATGAGGAGCCGGTGCTCCTCTTCATGGGCAACGAGCAGTCGGGCCTGCCGGAGGATCTCGCCGGCCTCTGCGACCGGCTGGTCAAGATCCCGATGGCCGGCAAGGCCGATTCCCTCAACCTCGCCGTCTCGACCGCGGTGATGCTTTACGAAGTGCGGCGGGGGAAGCTTACGGTGTGAGGCGCTGACGCCTTCAATGGCGCTTGCGACCGGGTCACCCCGGCCCGCCAAACCCTCCACCGTCACCCCGGGCGGAGCGAAGCGGAGACCCGGGGCCTATTGCCCCTCTCCATACGGTATGTCGTTGCCGAGCGGAAAGGCCGTTGTCTGGATTGCTTCGCTGCGCTCGCAATGACGAAGAATCTGTCGACGTCATCGCGAGGAGGCCCGCAGGGCCGACGCGGCGATCCAGCCGAGGCGGGCTACCGCGTTGAGGCGGGCAATGGGTCCCGGGTCTCCGCTTCGCTCCGCCCGGGATGACGACAGAGAGTGACGGCACCAATCGAAGCCGTCAGGCTTCGCAAGGCCGAACGGCCGCCGGCGCCGTTGCGCCGCCCCCGCGGAGGCCAGGGAGCGCAGCGACCGCTCGGCCGTGAGCGACAAAAAAGCGCCGCCTAGCGCATCTCCGTCATCGCCCGATCCAGAATTTCCAGCCCCCGGTCGATCTCGGCCGCCGACACCGTCAGCGGCGGGGCGACGCGCCAGACGGCGGCGAGGCCGCCGACCGAGACGATGTTCATGTTGAGGCCGAGTTCCATGCAGCGGCGGGTGACCGCAGCGCCGTAGTCCGGGTCCGGCTCGCGGGTCTCGCGGTCCTTGACCAGTTCGACGCCCCACAAGAGCCCCATGCCGCGCACGTCACCAATCGCCTCGTGGCGCGATTGCATTTCCTTGAGGCCCTTTTCCAGATAGGCGCCCATCTCCTTGACGCGGTCGTTGATGTTGTCGCGCTTCAAGACGTTGAGAATGGCGCGTCCGACCTCGGCCGGCAACGGGTCGGAGACGTGGGAGGTGACGTGGAGAAAGCCCTTCGACGCGCAGTCGTCGGCGATCTCGTCGCTGGTGATGGTCGCGGCCATGGGGACGCCGCCGCCCAGCGTCTTCGACAGGGTGACGAAGTCCGGTTCGGCGCCGAAATGGGCGAATGCGAAGTCGGTGCCGAGGCGGCCGAGCGAGGTCTGGGCCTCGTCGAGGATCAGCACCATGCCGCGCTTGTCGCATTCCTCGCGCAGGCGCTTGAAATAGCCCTCCGGCGGGATGATGACGCCGGCGGACGACAGCACCGGCTCGGCGATGACGGCGGCCTGGGAGCCGACCGACTGGGCGTCGGCCATGGCGAAGCCGACGTCGAGGCAGGTGGTATCGCACTTGCCGCAGCAGTGCTTCACCGGGCAGCGATAGCTGTTGGGCGTCGGCAGCGCCATGGTTCCAGGCATGGCCGGGCCGTAGCCGCGGTGGCCGGCGGAATAGGTGAGCGAGGCGGCAGCCGCCGTCATGCCGTGCCAGGAGCCGGAGAGCGCCAGCACCTCGTAGCGGCCGGTGTGGAGCTTGGCCATGCGGATCGCGGCCTCGTTGGATTCCGCGCCGGTGTTGAGGAACATCATGCGCTGCAGGCTCGGCGGCAGCATCGCCGCCAGGTCCTCGGCGAGCTTCATGACCGGCACGCTGACCATGCCGCTATAGAGGTGCAGCACCTCGCGGCAGGCCTTTTCGATGGCCTCGACAATGTCCGGGTGATTGTGACCGAGGATGGCGCACATCTGGCCGGAGGTGAAATCGAGGATCTCGTTGCCGTCGACATCCGTCAGCACCGAGCCGCGGGCGGATTCGATGAGGTTGGGGACGAAGTTGAAGCCGTAATTGATGAGGTGGCGGCTGAAATCGTTGCTTTGCTTGGTGTCGATGGTGGTCTCAAGGCTGGCGGACATGGCGGCCTCCGGAGGGATGGGACCCGCCCATGGTAGCGCAAAGCCCGTCGGCGCGGGTTGCGTTTTCATGCAGATCCTTGCACGCGAAGCACGAATTATTGTGCTAGCATGCAATAATTGTCAGCGACGCCGTCAGGGCACAGCACATGACCCCGCTCGACCGGATCGACCGCCAGATCCTCGACATCCTGCAGGACGACAACCGCATTCCGAATATCGCGCTTGCCGAGAAGGTCGGGCTGTCGCCGGCGGCCTGCTCGCGGCGGGTGGCGCGCCTGCGCGAGGACGGCATCATCATCCGCGACGTTTCCATCATCGACCCGACGCTGATCGGCCCGGCGGTCAAAGTCGTCGTCGCGGCAACGCTCGCCCAGCGCCAGGCGCGGCTGATGGAGGCCTTCAAGCAGAAGATGCTGGCGCGGCCCGAGGTGGTGCAGTGCTACCAGGTCGCCGGCCCGATCGACTTCTATGTCGTCGCCGTGCTCGCCGACGTCGCCGCCTATTCCGACTTCGCGGTCGAGGTCTTTGCCAGCGACGACAACATCGGCTCCTATGAGAGCTGGTTCGTGCTGGAGCACGTCAAGAATGAAACCCGGTGTCCGTTCCTGTGCGACGGGCGGGAACGGTGAGACCGCCGATTATTCGTTGACGGGCTTCAGCGCCGTGATTTCGTCGACGGTCTGGGTCTCGAAATAGGCCGTCACCTCGCGGCCGTTGACGGCCACCATTTCCGGCAGGATGAAATAGTCGAAGGTCTCGCTATTACCGTTGGCATCGGTCACCGTGATTTCGTCGGGCAGGTCACCCTCCGTCGGCGCGTCGGCGCCTTTGAGCGTGCCGGTGATGCTCTGCCATTCCGGCCCGGGGGCGTCGGCTTCCGGGTCGAACACAGATTTCCCCTGGTAGTGCAGGTCGTAGAGGCTGTTGCGTTCCTCGCTGAGGAAGGTGATGTCCGCCGTCCGGCCCTCAAGGCCGTCGAGCACGACGGGATCAATGGCCGCTTCCTCGGCGTTGAGGAGCAGCACCTCCTCTTCCTCCTTGCCCGCAAAAGCGACCGTCAGGGCGAACATCGGATAGCCGGCATCCTCCACGGCGACGACACGGCCCCGCGCCGTCATCTCGCCGGCAGCGGCGGGACCGGGCGCAAGAAGGGCGACACCGAGGAAAACAACAAGAGCAGCAAGGGCCGAACGAATGACCATGGTCGTTTCTCCGGGGACCGGCGCGATTGCGGGCGATCTGTTGCGGACCGGTCGGTTGTATCGTCACCGAAATCCGGGCCTTGCACCAGTCATTTCAAGCGCTTTTCCAGATAGACGCGCTCAAACCCCTTTTCGGTCACCCGGTGGGTCTCGGCATAGCCGAGACGCAGATACATGGCGATGTTCTCCGTCATGGTCTCGTGGGTGTAGAGGCGGAGCGTTTTGTGGCCACGCCCGGCCGCGGCCTTCTCGGCAGCCGCGATCAGAAAGCGCCCGAGGCCGGACCCTTGCGCGGATGGGGCGACGGCGACGTTGTCGAGGAGCAGGTGGTCGTCTCCCGGCAGCAGCACGAGGATGCCCTCGACAGCGCCGTCCCGCGTCGCGACCTGCACGACGCCCTCGGCAATCCGTTTGGCGTAGTCGTCGAGCATCGGGCCGGGCTTCTTGCGCATGCGGGGAACGTACGGCGCATAGGCGGCCTCGATGATGGCCTCGATGGCCGGGACGTCTTCGGGCGTCGCGAGGCGGAGGTGGACAGCAGCGGAGGGCATGGGCCGTTTCTTCTGCTCGTGGCCTTCGGCGTTGGAGAGCACCGATAGAATAGCCGAAACGACTTCGACGCCAAGACACGTCACAAGCGTGGTTTCTGGATTGCTTCGCTCCGCTCGCAATGACGGTAACTATATGATTTTTATAAAAAACTCAGAGTCATTGCGAGGAGGCCGACAGGCCGACGCGGCAATCCAGCGGGCGTTGGCGGGAGGCAGGGCATTCCGCGAAAGACGCTCCCGCCCGCCACACCCTCGGTCGTCACCCCGGCCTCCGAGCCGGGGCCTAATGCCCTTATCAACCCGGTATGCCGGATGTTGGAGGAACGAGGCCGTGGCGCGGATGTCGCCGCGACAGGGGTCTCCACGGGCTACCGTGCCGCGATGGGCAATGGGTCCCGGGTCTCCGCTTCGCTCCGCCCGGGATGACGGGGAGCGTAGGGCGCGTCGGCAGCCAGGCGGACGGAGATGACGAAGAAAAGCAAAAGCGCTCCGCATCCCGTCGCAGACGAGGGCGCGAGGCACACCGCACATCCTCACCCCCACGCCCAGAAATCATCGCCTTCCGCCGCATAGGCCCTTGCCAGCACCATGCGGTGGACCTCCGAGGCGCCGTCGACGAGGCGGGCGCAGCGGGCGTAGCGGTAGATCCACTCCAGCGGCGTGTCCGTCGAATAGCCGCGCCCGCCATTGA
Source organism: Rhodobium gokarnense (assembly GCF_025961475.1). Lineage (NCBI taxonomy): Bacteria > Pseudomonadati > Pseudomonadota > Alphaproteobacteria > Hyphomicrobiales > Rhodobiaceae > Rhodobium > Rhodobium gokarnense. The sequence continues at coordinate 54,981 of NZ_JAOQNS010000013.1, forward strand.
TCTGGATGGCGACGTCCGCGGCCTTGTGCAGCGTGTCGGCAACGGAAATCTTGGCCATGGAGATCTCTTTTCGCGCGCGGTCGCCCTGGTCAAGCTTCCAGGCCGCGTGCATGACGAGGAGCCGGCCGATGGCGATGTCGTGGGCGACCTCGCCGAGCTTCAACTGCACAGATTCCCGGTCGGCGAGGCGGATGCCGAAGCTCTCCCGGTAGCCGGCATAATCCTGGGCGATCGCCATGCACCTCTTGGCGAGGCCGAGCCAGCGCATGCAGTGGGTGAGCCGCGCCGGGCCGAGGCGGATCTGGGTCACCTTGAGGCCGTCGCCGATCTCCATCAGCCGGTTCTCGTCGGGGATTTCGAGGCCGTCGAATTCCAGCTCGCAGACGCCGCCATGCTCGTCCGGGCCCATGTTCTCGATGCGCCGGATGACGCGCCAGCCGGGCTGGTCGCGGTGGTAGAGGAAGGCGGTCAGGTGCTTGCGGGTGTTTGTCTCGTCCGGGTCGGTGCGGGCGATGAGGATGAAATGGTCGGCAATGTCGGCGCCGGAGATGAACCATTTGCGCCCGAACACCTTCCAGGTGTCGCCGTGGCACTCGGCGCGGGTCAGCATCATGCCGGGGTCGGAGCCGCCGCCCGGATGGGGCTCGGTCATGACAAAGGAGGAGCTGACCTCGCCGGCAACGATCGGCTTCAGCCATTTCTCCTTCTGGTCCGGGCGCGCGACGGTATCGAGGAGGCGCAGATTGCCGTCGTCGGGGGCGGCGGCGTTGATCATCACCGGGCCGAAAAGCGAGCGGTTGGCCTCCTCGTAAAGCGCGGCCTGGGCGACCATGGGAAGGCCCATGCCGCCCCACTCCTTGGAGACCTGCGGCGTCCAGATGCCCATCGCGCGCGCGTCCTTGCGGATGCGGTCGCGGACGGCGAGCTTGACGTGCTCATATTCGTTGTAGTTCTCCGGGTCGGCCTCAAGCGGCAGAACCGTGTCGGTGATGAAGGCGTTGAGGCGCCGGCGCAGCGCTTCGGTCCCGGCGTCGAGCGAAAAGTCCATTTCGGGCGTCCTCCCGGACAGGCGTTCTTATCGGTTTTTGGCGCGCTCAGAGCCCGGTGACGAGGTGACCGCCGTCGACGGGAATGACCGCTCCGGTCATGAAGCTCGATTGGTCGCCGGCAAGCAAGAGGAACGGGCCGTCAAGCTCGGCAAGCGCGCCGATGCGACGCATGGGAACGCGCTCCAGCGCCTTGTCCCCCGCCGGCGAAATATCGTCGGAGGAGAGCTTCGCCGACAGAGATTAAAACCAGACGGCAATTCAACCATAGAAACCCCCTTTGACAGATGGACATACAGAATTCTAGCGACCGAAAAACCGCTGTTTAATCTTCATTCGAGAAGATTAATTGCGGAGCATCCCAACTTCGAGGCTTATCTTTCTTTCTTCGTATTAGCCGTACGTTTGAAGTTCTTTTCGAAAGGCAATCCGGTCCCGAAATGCTGGAAATTTCTACGCTATTAATTTTGTACGTATAAATGGCTTCACGGCCATGATTTATTAACGCGATACCAATCTCCCCTTCTTCAATATCGAAGTCTCTTGGTTTCATTGTATAATTATCTATATCGATACCATATTGTGCCTTTATTGTTATTGAAATAACACTATATCCTCCAATTCTGCAAAATTCGTCCCACTCAATATCGGGGAACAAACTCTGCAAGGGTGTTGGCTTGGGTCCGAGGTTCAGTATTTTTCTTGTTAACGCCTCATTGTTTCTTTTGATTATTATTTCTTTGGTCAGAAAATAGGAGAGCACAGCTATGGTTAGTGATATCAAAATAAAGAAAATTATGTATGAAAACTTTTTAGTATTTTTCACAAAATCATCTCCGAAATCATTTCTCAATATTGATTTCGGTAGCTAATTTTCTCATTTCATGAAGAAAAAACTGCCAAGATCTGGCGCTCGCGATGATCGCTACAGCCAATGGGCAGTCAATCTCCCTTCCCCGTTCTCTGTTTATCGTTGTCGTTGACCGGTGCGTCCTCCTCCGGCAGCCGGCCGCCGATGGCGGCGAGCGCCTCGGGCGTGTCGAGGTCCAGCGCCACCTCCGCGCCGATCTCCACTTCGACGACCGCGTCCGGGTTCTCGCCGATGAGATGTCGCGCGCCGACGTCGCCGCTGATCGACGACAGCGCCTCGAAATAGCGGCGCGACCACAGCACCGGGTTGCCGCGCTTGCCGCCGGAGGTCGGAACGACGATGTGGGCGCCCGCCTCCGGGTCGAATGCGGCGATCAGCCGGTCGAGGGTTTCGGCCGTCACGCGCGGCATGTCGGCCAGGAGCACGAGGACGGCGTCGGCCGTCTCCGGCAGGGCTTTGATGCCTGCGGCGAGGGAGGATGACAGGCCTTTCGCATAGTCGGGATTGTGGATGATTCGTATATCGCTCTCTTTGAGGATCGCATCGATCTCGTCGGCGCGGTGGCCGGTGACGGCGATGACGGACGCGGCCCGGCTGTCGCTCGCCGCCTTGGCCGCATGGGCGACGAGCGGCGTGCCGTCGACGGTGGCGAGCAGCTTGTTCGGGCCGCCCATGCGCGAGGCGCGGCCGGCGGCAAGGATGAGGGCGACGACTTCCGGCGCCTTGTCGCCGGGCCCGGCGATCGGCCCCTCGCGCGGCTGCGGCCTTGAGACAATCTCCATCAGCAGCCCGCCGACGCCCATGCCGGTGATGTCGTCGGGCGTCACCTCGAGGCCAGCGAGGAGCCGCGCGAGCACCCAGTCGAAGCCGTTTTCCCGCGGGCTGCGGGCGCAGCCGGGGGCGCCGAGGACGGGCACGGCGCCGAGGCGGCCGACGAGGAGCAGATTGCCAGGGTCAACCGGCATGCCGAAATGGTCGATGGAGCCTCCCGCCTGCTCGATAGCGGCCGGCAGCACGTCGTGCCGGTCGGCGACGGCCGAGGCCCCGAAGAGGACCAAGAGTTCGGCCTCGGGCGCCAACCGGGCAATGGCAGCAGCGACGGCACCCGCGTCATGGGCGACCCTCTCCTCCGCGACGATCTCCGCGCCGGCGGGCGCCAGCCGGTCGGTCAAAACGCGCAGCGTCTTGTCGACGACCTTTTCCTTCAGCCCCGGCAGGAGGGTGGAGACGACCGCGACTTTCCTCACCCGGTAGGGATGGAGGCTGAGGACCGGGCCGCGGGCCGCCACGAGGGCGAGGGCCGCATCGAGCGCGGCCTTCGGCACGGCGTAAGGAATGATCTTCACCGTCGCGACCATGCGGCGGGCCTCGACCGGCGAAAAGGCATCGAGCGTCGCAAGGGTGAGACCCGGATCGAGCCGGTTGAGGTCGTCGATCGTCGCCCGGTCGACGGCAAAGACGCCAGCGGCCTCCGCAAAGAGGTTGGCGCGGCCGGTGAAGGCGGGCTCGGCCGTCACACCATGGCCCGTCAGCGCCCGGCCCAGTGCCTCGGCCGCATCGTCCTCGCCGATGTCGCCGTCTTCCAGGCGGGCGACGATGACGGTGTCGTGGCCTGCGGCGCCGAGGCGGGCGATTTCGGCCACACCGAGGACCGTGCCCTTGGCGATCTTGCCGCCCTCAAGGGTCACGCTGTGGGCGAGGATCGCGCCCGCGGCCTCGCCGAGCGGGACCGGACCGAACTTCACGCCGGTGCCTCGGGCTTGCGGCGTAAGGACTCGATGATCTGGGCGAGGATCGAAACCGCGATCTCCGCCGGGCTCGCCGCGCCGATATCGAGCCCGATCGGGGCCCTGATGCGGGCGATCATCTCCGCGTCGAGCCCGGCCTCGGTCAGGCGCTCCACCCGTTTCGCATGCGTCTTGCGGCTGCCGAGGGCGCCGACATAGAAGCAGCCGGTCCTCAGCGCTGCGATCAGCGGGGTGTCGTCGATCTTCGGGTCGTGGGTGACGGCGACGAGCGCGGTGTAGGCGTCGAAGGCAAGCTCCTCCATGACCGTGTCCGGCCATTCGGCGAGGAGCCGCGCGTCGGGGAAGCGCTCTGGGGTCGCGAAGGCCGTGCGCGGGTCGACGACGATGAGGTCGAAGCCGGCGATGGCGGCCATCGGCGCGAGCGCCTGGGTGATGTGGACGGCGCCGATGCAGACGATGCGCGGCGGCGGGAGATGGACGTTGAGGAAGAGGCGCTGCCCGTCCTCCGTCTCCACCGTGCCGGATTTTCCCGACCGGAAGCGGGCGGCGAGATCGACTTCCAGCGGATCGTGGCCGAGGTCGTCGGCCTCGCGTACCAGGCGATCGGCGCCGGTGTCGAGATCGACGATGCGGATGACGGCGCGGCGGGCGCGGCGTTCCTCGTTGAGGGCGGCAAGGAGATCGGCCTGCATCTCAGTTCCTTTCCAGGGCGAGGCGGAAGCCGAGGCCGACGAGGACGGCGCCGCCGAATTTCTTCATCAGGCCGGTCCAGCGCGGCGAGCGCTGCAGCCGCGCCTTCAGGCTGGAGGCAAAGACCACGGCGACGAGGTCGGCGGAGCTGAAGGTCAGGTTCACGAGCATGCCGAGGATGAGAAACTGGGACCAGACGGGCAGGCTTGCGGCCGGATCGACGAATTGCGGCAGGAAGGCGATGAAGAAGATCGCCACCTTGGGGTTCAGGATCTCGACCAGGACGCTGTCGACAAAGGCCCGGCGGCCATGGCGCGGCGGCGGCATCGGCAGGTCACTCATGGCCGCATCGGGCGCGCGCTCGCGGATGAGCCTCACCCCGAGCCAGACGAGATAGGCGGCGCCGGCAAGCTTCAGCACCAGATAGAGCGTCGGTACGACGAGGAAGACGGCGGAGAGCCCGAAGGTCGCGGCAAGGACATGGACATAGCAGCCGATATGAATGCCGAAGGCGGCGGCAAGGCCCGCGCGGCGGCCATGGGCGAGGGTCCGGGCCGTCGTATAGAGCAGCGCCGGGCCCGGCATATAGGCGAACAGAAGCGTTGCCAAGGCGAAGGCGGCAAGGGTTTCCAGGCCGGCCATCAGGAGGGCGCCCCGTCACCGGCGCCCGTATCGATGCGCTCCACATAGACGGAGATGCGTCCGCCGCAGGACAGCCCCACGCGCCAGGCGGTCTCGTCGGCAACGCCGAAGTCCAGCATGCGCGGCTTTCCTTCCGCGATGACGTCGACGGCCTCGGCAACGACGGCGCCTTCGACGCAGCCGCCGGAAACGGAGCCCTCGAAATTGCCGTCGGCATCGATGACGAGATGGCTGCCGACCGGGCGCGGCGCCGAGCCCCAGGTCTGGACGACGGTGGCGAGCGCCATCTCCCGTCCCTCCGCGCGCCAGCTCTCGGCGATCGCCAGCACGTCGCGGCTTGCCGCTTCGGTTGCGGTTTCCGGCGCGGTTTCCTCGGTCATCGGCTCCTCCCTCGTTCTTGCTTATCCCTATAACGCCGGAAATTGCGCCCGGCGGCAAGGCGTCACCCGCGGGCTTTCGTTTCCGCCAGCCGGCGCGCTTCCGCCTTCGCCCTGCATATGGTTATCATTGGCAGTATTGCGGGACGGGAGGGCATTGCGATGAGCGATCCGGAAACCGAGATCCCCGGCGAGACGCCGGGGGCGGCGCGCACGCGCACCATGCTGGAGGGGCTCGGCCCGATCGGCCTCGGCCTCTTCCTCTTTGCCCTCGGCATCGGCGTCGGCTTTCCGCTCACCATCATCGGCAACGTCTTTCTGACCCAGCATGTGGGCGTCATCGTCGCCGTCCTTCTGGCGCTGCTCTTTGCGGTCTGCCTTATTGGTGTGCTGTTGCTGCTGTTCCGCCGGTCGATCCTCGGCGCGGTCTTCCGCATCACATCGTCGACGCTGGAGCAGTTCGCCGAACCGCTCGGTGCCGCCGCCAAGCACATCGCCGCACGGCGGGCCGACGACGCCATTTCCTCGGCGGAGGAACTGACCCGGCTCGCCTTTGCCCGCTGGGCCTGGGTCTCCACCCGTCGCTGGCTGATCGCCTCGCTGACCGGGCTGCTTGCTGCCATGGCGGCGCTTGCCGGCACGGCCCTCCTCTTCCAGCAGAACGAACTCCTCGCCATCCAGACGACCCGGCTGGAACAGCAGAACGACCTTTTGACCACCCAGATCGGCCTCAGCGAGGCGCAGCGCAGCGCAGAGATCCTGCCGAGCCTTGTCGAAATCGGCGTCGCGCTGGCGGAGGAAACGGAGACGCTGGCGGCGAACGGGCGGGAAGTCCGCGCGTTCACCCTCGACGAGATCTCCGTCGGCCTGCGCGGCCGGATGGTTGCGGCTTCTCTCGCGGTGCGGCCCTATCGTTATTTGCAGGGCAGCCGGTTCGACGTGCGGGATTCGGAGGCCCTCAACAAGCTGGCGCTCGCCCGCCGGCCGGAGATCCTCGGCGACCCCTCCGTCCTCGCCCTCGACGGGCCGGACAATGCGGAAAGCATCCTGATCGACCGGGAAGTCAGCCCGGAGCGCGGCATGCTGATCTCCATGCTGTTCAATTCCGGCATCTACGACACGGAGCGGCTGAGCTATGTCGGCGCCGACTTTTCCTACGCCGAGGTGCGGCTGCCGGTGCTCAATCTGATGTCGTTCTCCTTCGCGCGGCTGCGCTATGCGAGCTTCCGCTTCCTCGCCCTCAACGAGGCCAAGTTCGGCGCCGCGGAGTTGGAGCATGCCCGCTTCACCAATTCGGTGCTGATGCGCTGCGACTTTTCCGGCCTCAGATACGACGCGCTGCCGGCGCCCTATGAGGGCGATCCGTCGATGGAGATCATGCCGACGAGTCTCACCGGCACCGACTTTTCCGACAGCCTCGTCATCGACAGCACATTCGACAATGTCGAGGGTCTGGCCATGATGTTCGAGGGCGCCGTCGTCGCCGGCGGGACGTTCCGGAACGCGTCCATTTCCGGCACCTCGTTCCGCAACGCCATCATCGCGGAGACCGATTTTTCCGGCGCCAGCCTGAAGGCGATCGAGCTCGACGGCGCGCTGGTGACGCGGGAGGATTTTCTCCAGCACCTGGCGGAGACGGCGCAGCCGGAGACGTTCAAGGCGGATCGGTTCGTCATCGAAAAGGTCGACGAGGCGGCGCTGGCGCAGCATCCGCAGGCGACGCGGATCGTCGGGCGGGCGGCGGAACTGGTGCTCGGCAAGCCGCTCTTCCGGATCAAGCGGGTCGGGGCGTTCCGCTAGCCCTCATCCGCCTCCTCCGGCGCAAGGGCGGCGACGATCGTCGCGCCCTCCTCCGTTTCGCAGAAGCGGCAGAGGCGGTGCGGGTTGGCGCCGGCGTCGACGGCGGCAGCGAGCAGGCGGTCGATGAGGGCGGCAAGCGTCTTCGCCTCGTCGGGCGAAAGGTCGGCGGCAAGGCCGGCGATGATTTCGCCGCGACGGACCTGCAGGTCGCGGACCCGGCGCTTGCCGCGGGCGGTGGTCTCAACCATCACCTCGCGGCCCTTGCGGCGCAGGCGCCGGACCAGCCAGTCCTTCTCCAGCCGGTCGACAAGGCGCACCGTTGCCGAATGGGTCAGGCCGACCACGGCGGCGATGTGCTGGATGGAAATCGGTTCGCGGGCGCGGATCGCGATCATCGCCGCGATCGCGCTCTCCGACAGATCGCCGGTTTCGGCCAATGTGGCGTCGCCGATCGCGGTGGCGAGGGCGGACAGCCGGTTCGCAAGCGCATCATTTTGCATGACTAATGCATATCATGGATTCAGCATCCGGACAACGGGTATGCACGGCCCCGAACTACAACCTTTGGCGTATGGCTTTTCCCGCCCCTGCCCCCGGACCTGCGCGCCGAAACATGGGGCACGACAGGCTTTTATCCGCTTGGCGATGCCCGAAAGCGGTGCTATTTCGGCGCCATGAGCGAACAGACATTCGATACGATCCGCAATTTCTCGATCGTTGCCCATATCGACCACGGAAAATCGACCCTTGCCGACCGGCTGATCCAGGTCACCGGCGGGCTCACCGAGCGCGAGATGAAGGCGCAGGTGCTCGATTCCATGGACATCGAGCGCGAGCGCGGCATCACCATCAAGGCGCAGACGGTGCGGCTGCGCTACGACCACAGCGACGGCAAGACCTATACGCTGAACCTGATCGACACGCCCGGCCATGTGGACTTCGCCTATGAGGTGAACCGGTCGCTGGCGGCCTGCGAGGGCTCGCTGCTCGTCGTCGATGCCAGCCAGGGCGTGGAGGCGCAGACGCTCGCCAACGTCTACCAGGCGATCGACAACGACCACGAGATCGTGCCCGTCCTCAACAAGATCGACCTGCCGGCGGCCGAGCCCGCCCGGGTCCGCGAGCAGATCGAGGACGTGATCGGGCTCGACGCCTCGGACGCCATCGAGATTTCGGCCAAGACCGGGCTCGGCATCGACGCCGTCCTGAAGGCGATCGTGGAGCGGCTGCCGGCGCCGAAGGGCGACCTTGTCGCCCCGCTGAAGGCGCTGCTGGTCGATTCCTGGTACGATTCCTATCTCGGCGTCGTCGTGCTGGTCAGGATCATCGACGGCACGATGAAGAAGGACCAGCGCATCAAGATGCTCGGCACCGGCGCCGTCTACGACATCGACAAGGTCGGCATCTTCTCGCCGAAGATGGTGGCCGTCGACAGCCTCGGGCCCGGCGAGATCGGCTTTCTCATCGCCTCGATCAAGGAGGTGGCCGACACCCGCGTCGGCGACACCATCACCGAGGACAAGCGCCAATGCGCCGAGCCGCTGGAGGGCTTCAAGCCCGCCCAGCCGGTGGTGTTCTGCGGCCTGTTTCCGGTCGATGCGGCCGATTTCGAGGATTTGCGCGACGCCCTCGGCCGGCTGCGGCTCAACGATGCCAGTTTTTCTTATGAGATGGAGACCTCGGCGGCTCTGGGCTTCGGGTTCCGCTGCGGCTTCCTCGGCCTCCTGCACCTTGAGATCATCCAGGAGCGGCTGTCGCGGGAGTTCGACCTCGACCTCATCGCCACCGCTCCCTCGGTCGTCTACAAGATCAAGCTCACCGACGGCAGCGAAATCGAACTGCACAACCCGGCCGACATGCCGGACACGGTCAAGGTCGACGAGATCGCCGAGCCGTGGCTGAGGGCGACCATCCTGACGCCGGACGACTATCTCGGTCCGATCCTGCAGCTCTGCCAGGAGCGGCGCGGCATCCAGGTGGAACTTTCCTATGTGGGCTCGCGGGCGATGGCGACCTACGACCTGCCGCTCAACGAGGTGGTGTTCGACTTCTACGACCGGCTGAAGTCCATCTCGAAGGGCTACGCCTCCTTCGACTATCACCTGACCGACTACCAGGTCGGCGACCTCGTCAAGATGTCGATCCTCGTCAATGGCGAACCGGTCGACGCGCTCTCCATGCTGGTGCATCGCAGCCAGGCCGACCGGCGCGGCCGGGCGTTGTGCGAGAAGCTGAAAGAGCTGATCCCGCGGCACCTCTTCAAGATCCCGATCCAGGCCGCCATCGGCGCCAAGGTGATCGCCCGCGAGACGATTTCCGCCATGCGCAAGGACGTCACCGCCAAGTGCTACGGGGGCGACGCCACCCGCAAGCGCAAGCTTCTGGAAAAGCAGAAGGAAGGCAAGAAGCGGATGCGCCAGTTCGGCAAGGTGGAGATCCCGCAGGAAGCCTTCATTGCCGCGCTGAAGATGGACGATTGAGGCGGGATCGCCGACTTTCGTCGCCGCTCATGGATGCGGCGACGAGCGGCTTTGGCGCCGTCGTCACCGAGGCGCCATCCGCTTTTTGGTGAATGCTCGAGAAGCCCGTTACGCCGGGCGCTCGGTGGGCAGGCCGCGGCCGAGCCAGCCGGGGCCGGAGAACGAGCCCATCATGCCCTCGTTGACGTCGTAGACATTGGTGAAACCGAGGCGGCGCATCTCGCCGGCAAGCCAGGACGAACGGTTGCCGGTGGCGCAAAGGACGGCAACCGCCTTCGACTTGTCCTCGCCGATGAGGTCTAGGACCTTCTGCAGGAAGGACGGGTCCTGGAGCGAAATCGCTTCGGCGGCGTCGCCGACGCCGGTGCGCTGCCATTCCATGGGCGTGCGGATGTCGACGAGGAGGAGCCGTCCGGCGAGCGCTTCTTCGCGCGCGGTCGGGGCGTCGACGATACCGTTCTCGCCGAGTTCGCCGGCGGTGGAGGACAGGGCTCTGGGGGTTATCTGATCCATCGGGTCGGGTCCGGTTCGCTGCGGTTTGACAAGTTGTCGCAGGGCAAAAGTTAGGGCGCATGCGGGTTTTTGACAACGCACATGTATATAAGCATTTTATAATATAATGCAACCTTTCCGAATCGCCCTGTCCCGCCATCGCGCTAAACGGTACTTCCGGTTGACATTTCGCAGTCCCTGCAAGCGTTCGGCGGGCCTTTTGCGGTGCATTCCCCGGCCGTGATGCGGTTGTGCCTTCTCCTCGCCACGCGGGATGACTAGCGTTGAGTCGGCCTTGCGCCCCCTGCCAGCCGAGCCGACCGAGGCTGCCGGCAGGGTTAACGACCGGTAAACCGGAACCGAAGAGGATGGGCGGATGACGTTTTTCCGAGGAGCCGACCGAGGAGCCGAGATGACCAGCCGGACCGTCCTGTCCTATTGCCGAGCCTTGCCGGCCCTATTGGCATTTGTCGGGCTGGGCACTGCCGCGCTTGCCGCCGGCCCCGACCGGACCCTGCCGCAGCCGAAGCCGGCGCTCGACCGCGAGGCCTTGAGCGCGACCATCGCCGATGACGATGCGCCCGTACCCCGCCCTGCGCCCGCCAACCGGCCGCAGCGCACGGCCTCGCTGGTGCCGCAGGCCGTCGATCCGAACGCACCGGCAAAGCAGGTATTCGGCCGCCAGCAGACGCCGGCGCCGCTGAAGGCGCGGGCCATCGGCTTTTATTCCAAGGGCTGCCTTGCCGGCGCCCAGCCGCTTCCCGTCACCGGCCGGACCTGGCAGGTCATGCGCCTGTCGCGCAACCGCAATTGGGGCCACCCGGAACTCATCGACTATCTGGAGGACCTGGCCGGCGATGCGCCGAAGCTCGGCTGGAACGGGCTCCTCGTCGGCGACCTCGCCCAGCCGCGCGGCGGGCCGATGCTGACCGGCCATGCCAGCCACCAGATCGGGCTCGACGCCGACATCTGGCTGACGCCGATGCCGGGCCGTACCCTGTCGCGCCAGGAGCGCGAGAAGATGGCGGCGACCTCCATGCTCGGCCCGAGGATGGCGCGCATCGAGATCCCGGAAGGCGGCCGGGTCGACCGCTCGATCTGGACGGACGCCCATGCGCGGCTCATCAAGCGCGCGGCCAGCGACCGGCGCGTGGCGCGCATCTTCGTCCATCCGGGGATCAAGAAGAAGCTCTGCGACTGGGCGACGGGAAACCGTTCCTGGCTGCGCAAGGTGCGCCCCTGGTACGGCCACCATTACCATTTCCACGTCCGGCTTTCCTGCCCGCGCGGCAGCTCCGGCTGCAAGGACCAGAGCGCACCGCCGGCCGGCGACGGCTGCGGCCAGCCCTTGAACTGGTGGCTGTCGGATGCGCCCTACGCCAAGCGGCGGGCGCGGATCGCGGCGGCCAAGAAGGGCGCCAAGACCTGGAAGCCGATGTCCGTCAACCAGCTTCCGGCCGCCTGTTCCCAGGTGCTCGTTGCGCGCTGAGGCCTATCGAGCCTATTCCGCCGGAACGCCAGCGCCGACCGGGCAGGAAACGCCCGTGCCGCCGAGGCCGCAATAGCCGCTCGGGTTCTTGGCGAGGTATTGCTGGTGGTAGTCCTCGGCGAAAAAGAAGGGCTGGGGCCCTCGGATTTCCGTCGTGATCTCGCCCTTGCCCACGGACTTCAAGGCTTCGTTATAGGCATCGCGCGAGGCCTCGGCCGCGGCCTTCTGGGCGTCGTCGCTGGCATAGATCGCCGAGCGGTACTGGGTGCCGGTGTCGTTGCCCTGGCGCATGCCCTGGGTCGGGTCGTGCCCCTCCCAGAAGGCCTTCAGCACCTGGTCGAGCGAGATCCCCTTCGGATCGAAGACGACGCGCACGACCTCGGCATGGCCGGTCATGCCGGAGCAGACCTCCTGGTAGGTCGGGTTCGGCGTGTAGCCGCCGGCATAGCCGACTGCCGTCACATAGACCCCGTCCATCTGCCAGAACAGCCGTTCCGCGCCCCAGAAGCAGCCCATGCCGACGACGATCTCGGCAAAGTCCTCCGGCACCGGCGCATCGACCGGCACGCTGTTGACCGCATGCGGGCCGGGCGTCGCGATCGGCTGGTCGCGGCCGCGCAGCGCCTCGCTCTCGGGCGGCACGCGCATCTTGTGCTTCAGGACGTCGAACAGGAACATGGCTTTTCCTTTCCGGCCGGAGCGGCCAAAGAGCTGCCGGGTCAGGCCGGCAGCTTGTCGGCGGTGCGGGTCTTTGCCGTCGTCAGCCAGACGATGAGGAAGCCGAGGCCGCCGATCACCGCCCAGTTGGGCAGCATCAGGACCCATTGCAGCACCGGGTCCCAGAGATAGGGGCTGATATGGCGCTGGATGCCGGCCTGCAGGGCGTTGAGGCTGCCCGGGCTCAGCGTGAACCAGGTCTCGCCGAGCGGCGTGATGACCAGCGCGTTGGCGGCGATCGACTTGGTGCCGTCGATGACGATGCCGACGATCGCGGCCGCGATCATCCAGTAGCCGAGCACCCTTGCCAGAAACATGAACACGGGCTTGTCCCCTCCCGGCGCATCGCGCCGACATGATTTTCGCAGCGCCATCGGTACCGCGCCGCAGAATGGTGTCTTTTGATTTAGTCCAGACATCCGACGGCCTCAATGGGCCTGCCGCAGGAAAGCGATTTGCGACGCATCAACTCATTTTCATCGGATCGTTACATTGGCTGTCGGAAGCGCTTGAAAGCGCGGCCATCATCGCTATAGTCCCGCCCTGTTCCGGCGCCCCCAGCGGCGCCGCGCGGAGGGGTGGCCGAGTGGTCGAAGGCGCACGCCTGGAACGCGTGTATACGGGTAACCGTATCGTGGGTTCGAATCCCACTCCCTCCGCCATTTTCTGACTTCGCGCTGCCGCCCTTCGGGCTTCGCTCCAGTCGGGGCCTCGCAAAGGCTCGGGCGGCTGTTCGCCTTGCGAACCCCTTGGGTTCGAACGCTCTCTCCGTTTCCCCGCCATCTTTCTCGCTCACGACGGTCTCACTGCGCTCGACGTCTCCGCGGGGGCGGCCTGACCGGCCGGCGCCCGGTCGGGCTTGCGAACCCGGTGGGTTCGGATTGGGCCCAGCGCCGCGACTATCTTACCGTCGGGTGGGTTTTTCGGGTGCCGCGTGCAGAACCATTTCGGCATTGGCTTCAGGGCCTGAAGCGGCCTAACGGCCCGTTGGCCATTCGGCGTGCAGATCGTCGATCACGACGGGGTGGCGGTGGCGGCCGGGGGCGGCGGGGTCGCCTTCCAGGAGGTGGGGGTGGTCGGGCGCAAGGTCGGAATGGCCGTGCTCCGGGGCGTCTTCGTCCGGGCCCGGCCAGACCCGGATGGCAAGGAGCCCGCCGATGGCGGCGACGGCGGCAAGGGCCCCGGCCGCGACGCTGAGGCCGGCCCCCGCCCCCAGCCAGCCGGCCAGCGGATAGGTCAGCAACCAACAGGCGTGGGAGAGCGCGAACTGGGCGGCAAAGACCGCCGGACGGTCGGCCTGGTGCGCGGAGCGGCGCAGCAGCCGCCCGGACGGCACCTGGGCGAGGGAAAAGCCGGCGCCGAAGGCGAACCACAGCACCAGCAGCATCGCGTAGCCGGTAAGGAAGACGGCAAGGGTCGCGGATAGGAACAGCAGCAGCGCGCCCGCCAGCATGACGCTGCGGTCGGACAGGCGGGCGAGCAGGCGCGGCAACAGGACCGCGACCAGCATCGACCCCGTCCCGAAGCTCGCCAGGGCGAGCGCCGTTTCCCGGTCGCCGAGCCCGAAGGCGCCCTGCACATAGACGACAGTGTTGACGATGACGATCGCGCCCGCGGCCGCGGTCGCCAGGTTGATGGCCAGGAGACCGCGCAGGCGCGGCGTCGCCAGATAGATGCGCAGGCCACGAAGCGTCCGGTCGTAGAAGCTCCGCGTCGCGGGCGCCGTTGCCGCGGGCAGGACCACGGAGACGACGAGCGCGGCCGAGGTGAGGAAGCCGATCGCAGTGCCGACGAACAGGAAGTGGAAGCCCATCACCGTCAACAGGGCCGCTGCGAGCACCGGGCTGATGAGGTTTTCCAGATCGTAGGCGAGGCGCGACAGCGACAGGGCGTTGGTGTAGCTCGCCTCGTCGTCGACGATGTCGGGAATCGTTGCCTGGAAGGCCGGGGTGAACGAAGCCGAGGCCGACTGCAGGGCAAAGATCAGGAGATAGACCTGCCAGACCTCGGTGACGAAGGGCAGGAAGGCGGCGATCGCCGCCCGCACAAGATCGAGCCCGACGAGCAGCCCCCGGCGCGGCAGGAGACCGGCCACGGCCGCGGCGACCGGGGCGATGCCCACATTGGCGAGCATCCGGATGGCGAGCGCCGTGCCGAGCACCGTGCCCGCCCTGTCGCCGGCAAGGTCATAGGCCAGCAGCGCCAGCGCCACCGTGGCAAGGCCGGTCCCGAGAAGCGCAACGATCTGGGCCAGGAACAGGTGGCGGAAAATCGGATTGGCAAGAACGGAAAACATCTGGCAGGGCCATCCGGTGGTGGTGCGGAGCGCGCTAACGCACGCCGTTGGTTTGAAATGCGCAGGCGTCCATGGCGCATTATGGAGGCCCGCGTCGCCGTTTGCGATGGCGGCCCGTGCGAAAAAGTCACAGTGCCCGGTGATTTTCCCCCGTGTCTGCGGGGTGCCGCACCCCGGGCGCGATCGCGCAGCCTCGCCCGGATCGGCGGTGGGAATGTCCCTGATCGGCAAATTTCAGCGCCTCGGGGGCGCCCGGCGACGGCGGTTTTCCCCGCCGGGCCGCTGGGGAGCGAGCGCGACGGGCGTGTCCCTCCCCCGAAAAAAAACGGTCCGTTCCCTAGTCAATTTACCGGATGCAATTGCGAACGAATTGCAAATACGCTTTATACAGATGGCGCGGCCGGATCGCCGGGGCCTGACATGCCTGCCGACGATTTGATCGCGATCAAGGCCCGCGGCGATCGGCCGGGTCTAGTGTGTTGCGACTGATACGCATTGCCGTTTGCAGGCGCCGTCCCCCGGGAGTGCCTTCTGCAAAACGCCATGCCGCGGGAACCCTGCGGGTCGGGCCGAGGTCCCTGGCGGCCGAACCAATGCGTGAGACTGTGGAGCGACGAGACGTGTTCTTTCGAGTAATTGCCCTTGCCCTGTTGATCTGCGTTGCCGCCGTGCCGGGACGCAGCGTGGCGGAGCCCGACTACCGAGGCATGATGGAGCGCATCGAGGCGCTCCTGACCGAAGCGGCGGCGGACTACCGGGCCGGCGATGCCGACAGCGCCAAGGACAAGGTGCAACGCTCCTATTTCGAGATCTTCGAGAACCTGGAAGGGCCGATCCGCGTAAACGTCTCGGCAAAAAAGAACATCGTGCTTGAGGGCGAGTTCGGCGATATCCGCAAGCTGATCATCGACGGCGCCCCGGTCGAGACCGTCGAGGCCCGAATCACCGACCATATCGCTGCGATCTGGGCCGTGCTGCCGGAACTGGAAGGCGGCCATGTGCTGGAAGCCGAGCCCGCCGCCGGCCCGGCGAGCGAGCGCGCGGCCGCCCCCGCGGAGCCGCAGCCGGTCGAGCCGCACTGGGTCAGCGTCACCGAACGGATCGGCGCGCTCATCAACAGCGCGGCCGATGCCTATGAGGCCGGCGATCCGGACAAGGCCCGAGACCTCATCACCGAGGCACAGTTCGACGGCTACAAGAACTCCCTGCTGGAGACCGTCGTCCGGCGCTATGTCAGCCAGGCCCAGGACGTTGCCTATAACGCCGAATTCCGGCGCATCTCCGGGCTCGTCGACGACGGCAAGCCGGCGCGCATGGTGCGCGCCTCGGGCCAGGTGCTGGTCAACGACATGCAGAGCGTCCTGCCCGGCCTGCCGCTGATCGAGGGCACCACGGTCGTGGAAGACGCCGTCGAGGAGAGCCCCGACCAGAACTGGCGCACCGTGGCGACCCGCGTCAAGGACGAGATGCGGTCGGCCATCGCCCTGCATGAGGCCGGCGACACAGGCAAGGCCGTCGGCGCCGTCCAGGACGCCTATTTCGACATCTTCGAGGGCTCCGGCATGGAGAGCACGCTGGGCGCCCGCGACGCGGGACTGATGAGCCGGATCGAGGCCCATTTCAGCAAGCTCATGGGCCTGATGAAGAGCGGTGCGTCTGCCGGCGATCTGGATGCCGCGCTGGCAACGATGTCGGCCGATCTCGACGAGGGCGTCTCGCTGCTCGGCAGCGGCTCCGACACGCCGTGGGCGCTGTTCGTCTATTCGCTGATGATCATCCTGCGCGAAGGCTTCGAGGCGATGCTGATCGTCACGGCCGTCATCACCTATCTCGTCAAGACCGGCAACCGCGACAAGCTCGGCGTCGTCGTCAACAGCGTCGTCGTCGCGCTCGCCCTCAGCGTCGCCACGGCGGTGCTGGTGAAATGGGTGTTCCAGGTCTCCGCGGCGAGCCAGGAGGTGCTGGAAGGCGCCACCATGCTGCTCGCCACCGTCGTCCTCTTCTCCATGAGCTACTGGCTGATCTCCAAGGCGGAAGCCGAGAAGTGGATGGCCTATATCAAGGACACCATGGCCCGCTCGCTGTCGTCCGGCTCGCTGAAGGCGCTGTGGTTCGTCGGCTTCCTCGCCGTCTATCGCGAGGGCGCGGAAACGGTTCTCTTCTATGAGGCGCTGACCGCCAATGCCGAGACGTCCGCCGGCATCTGGGCGATCGTCGGCGGCTTTGGCGTCGGCTGCGTCGGCCTTGCCGTCATCTATGTCGCGTTCCGCTTCGGCGCGGCGCGGCTGCCGATCAGGCCGTTCTTCATGGTGACCAGCGCGCTCCTCTACTACATGGCCTTCGTTTTCGCCGGCAAGGGCGTGATGGAACTCGTGGAGGGCAAGATCATCGAGCCGACGCTGGTGCCCGGAATGCCGGAAGTCCCGTTCATCGGCCTCTATCCCTATCTGGAAACCCTGGCGCCCCAGGCTGTTCTCATCGCCGCCGCGCTGATCGCGCTCGTCGCCCTCGGCCGCCGCAAACCGCCCGAGAAGGAGCCCGCTACAGAAGCCTCCGAACTCAAAGCCTCCTGACAGGAAGGGCCCGAAAAAGATCGCCGGCGCTTCCCGTCAGAAAATTGCAAATGATTTTCATGAGCAATTGCGAAGCGTCGATTCCCACCTCCAAACGTCACGCGGACCGGAAAGGAGAGAATCGACCGCAACGATGTCACGTCACGATGCGCGCACACGCATCGCATCAACAGGCAACACCATTTGGGACAGAACATCATGAAAAAGCATTGTCTTTTCGCAATGGCGACGGCCATCGGCCTGTCGCTGCCGCTCGCCGCGAACGCCGAGGAGTTCAAGGAATTCCCAATCGGCGAGGCGCTGGAGCTGAACACGCTTGAGGTCGCCGCCGTCTATCTGAAGCCGATCGACATGGAACCGCGCGGCATCGACCTGCCGGCCTCCCAGGCCGACATCCACCTGGAAGCCGACATCCACGCCATGAAGGGCAACGCCAACGGCTTCGGCGCCGGCGAATGGGTGCCCTACCTCACCGTTTCCTACCGGCTGGAGAACGAGGACACCGGCAAGGTCATCGCCGGCAACCTGATGCCGATGGTCGCCGTCGACGGCCCGCACTACGGCTCCAACATCAAGATGCCGGGCGCCGGCAACTACAAGCTCACCTTCCACGTCGATCCGCCGTCGCGCCAGGGCTTCGGCCGCCACACCGACGAGGCGAGCGGCGTTGGCAAGTGGTTCCAGGCCTTCGATGCGGACTACGCGTTCAAATACGTGCCGATCGAATAGTCGGCGCGCACGACGGCGGCGGGCCATCTTGGCCTGCGCCGCCGGACAAAAAACCTTTCGCGGGGATTCGTTCCGGGCCCGCCCGGAGCGGGTCCCCCAAGGCGTCTTGAGGACCGGGACGGAATCCCGGCCACACCACAAGGACCGGAGGCGGCGGAGCGGCCTTTCATGATTGTCTATCTCACCAACATCGCCGGGGCGTTCCTGCCGGCGGCCCTTCTCACCGGCATCCTCGTCGCGCTGGCGCCGGGAGAGACGAAGCGGCGCGACGTCGTCGTCGCAGCCTGGACGGTCGCCGCGGCGCTCGCCGCCGGCTGGCTGGCCTACAGCCTTGCCGCGTCAAACGGCGTCGAGGTCCGGGCGAAGACCGTCATCCGGATCGTCGCCATCGCGGCGCTGGTCCTCGCGCTCCTTCTGGCGGCCCTCAGCTTCCGCCTGACCGGCCGGCGCCGCGCCTGGTTCGTCGCCGCGGTGGCGGGCGTTGCCGCCGTTCTGGCGTTCCAGGGAATGTTCGACGTCCTTGCCGGCACCGCCGACCGCAGCTTTACCGCCACCGCCGTCCTCAACACCGAGCTCATCGCCAATTCGGCGGCCGTCGCCCTCGGCGCCGTGCTGATCGCCGCGCTGACGGTGTTCGTCGCCCATATGGGCCGCCGGGTCATCCGCACGGCGGCCGGGATTCTCGTCGTCGCCGTCCTCGGCCTCGCCGCGACCTGGGGTGCGGAGGTCATGCTCGGCGCCCTGCAGATGGGCCTCCTTGAGGTGACGTCGGGCCGCGTCAGCTTCGTTGCCAAGGCGACCCAGTATGGCGGCGCGACGGGCTACGGCGCGCTGATCCTTCTGGCGCTCCTCGCCGCCGCCTTCTTCCTCGCCCGCCCGTCCGGCGACGACGGCATAAATGCGGCGAACGACGGGCGCGCCGAGCGGCGCAAGCGCCGCGCCTTCGCCCTCGGAGAGGCGCGCTGGCTGCGGGCGACGCTCGCGGTCGGCACCTTCCTCACCGCCACCCTGCTCTATTATGACCTCTATGCCTCGCTGCCGCCGACCCTCTCCAAGGCCGAGGCCGCAGTGCCCAATGACGACGGCGTCGTGCGCGTCCCCATCGACAGCGTCAAAGACGGCAAGCTCTACCGCTTCGCCTATATCGCCTCCGACGGCCACCGGGTCCGCTTCTTCCTGATCAACCGCTACGACGAGGACCACGTGAAGATCGGCGTCGTCTATGACGCCTGCATGATCTGCGGCGACGACGGCTACATCCAGGACGGCAACGACGTCATCTGCATCGCCTGCAATGTGCGGGTCTTCGTGCCCTCCATCGGCAAGGCCGGCGGCTGCAATCCGATTCCGCTGGAGCACTCCGAGGACGGCGGCGACATCGTCATTGCCGCGCGCGAGCTGGAGCGCGGCGCGAAATACTTCTCCGAGGTGGTCGCGATCACCGTCACCGACCCGGTGACCGGCAAGGAGCTGATCAACCTCGACGCGCCCTATCGCTACGACTTCAAGGGCAACACCTTCTTTTTCGAATCCCAGGACTCCTACGACGCGTTCAAGGCCGAGCCGGAAAAATATGCCGGCGAGGTCGAGGGCCGCCTCTATCGGGTCCAGGGCCACCAGACGAAAGGATAGGCGATGTATCTGCGCATGATCCGGCAGTCGTTCTTCGAGGGGCGCAAGCGAAAGGCGCTGGCGGCGATCACCGTGGCGCTCGCCGCCGCCCTGATCACGACGCTCCTCAACCTCTCCGTCGACGTCGGCGACAAGATGGCCCGGGAGATGAAGGCCTATGGCTCCAACATCCGCGTGGTGCCGAAGAGCGAGAACATTCCGCTGAAGATCGGCGGCGTCGACTTCAATCCGCTGAAGGGCCGCGACTATCTCGACGAAACCGAGCTCACGAAGATCAAGGACATCTTCTGGAGCAACAACATCGTCGGCATGGCGCCTTTCCTGGACGTGCCCGTGGAAATCGCCGGCAAGGACGCGGGCCGCGTCTCCCTGATCGGCACCTATTTCAGGAAATCGATGCCGCTGCCGAGCGACGAGGACTACCGCACCGGGGTGCGCATCACCCATCCCTACTGGCAGGTGACCGGGGCCTGGCCGGACGACGAATCGGCCTCCGAGGTCCTGGTCGGCCGGTCGCTGGCGCAGCGCCTCGGCGTTGCGGCCGGCGAGACGATCCACGTCACCCGGCCGACGGATGGGACGGGGGGATCGGGTCAGGCAAGCTACCGGATCACGGGCATCCTTGCCACCGGCGAGGCCGAGGACAACGCGATCGTCGCCCCGCTCGGGGCCGTGCAGGGGCTTGCAGGCCTTGCCGGCAAGGTGCAGTCGGTCAGCGTCAGCGCGCTGACCATTCCGGAAAACGAGCTGTCGCGGAAGGCGATCCGCGATCAGGACTCCCTCAGCACCTCCGAATATGACGTCTGGTACTGCAGTGCCTTCGTCAGCTCCATCGCCCACCAGATCGAGGAGGCGGTGATCAACGCCTCGGCGCGGCCGGTCTGGCAGGTCGCGGCCGGCGAGGGCGTCGTCATCGGCAAGCTGCAGGTCTTGATGCTGGTGGTGACGCTCGCCGCCTTCGCCTCGGCGGCGATGGGCGTTTCCTCGCTGATGAACACGGCCGTGATGGAGCGCGCGAAAGAGATCGGCCTGATGAAGGCGCTCGGCGCCGCGGAGTGGCAGATCCACCTCCTGTTCCTGACCGAGGCCGTCATCATCGGCGTCGTCGGCGGCGTGCTCGGCTTCATCGCCGGCTCGGGCCTTTCCCAGGCCGTCGGCTGGGCGGTGTTCGGCTCGACGCTCGCCTTCCACTGGATCGCCGTTCCCGTCGTCATCGCCGTCTCCGTCGCCACCGCCCTTGCCGGCTCGATCCTGCCGGCGCGTTCCATCACCCGGCTGATGCCGGTCGAGGTGCTCTATGGCCGTTAATTCCAAGCTTCGCTCCGCCTTCCTGTGGCGGATGCTCGTCAAGGCGCTGACCGTCCGGAAAGGCCGTGCCGCCATCGCAGTCGCCTCGATCATGGTCGGCGCGGCGGTGGTCTTTGCGCTCACCAGCCTCTATCTCGACATCTCGCGCAAGATGAGCGAGGAGCTGCGCGCCTACGGGGCGAACTTCTTCGTCGGCCCCGCCGCCTCCAGCCCCGACCGGCGCTTCGACCTGGCCGCCTATCGCAAGATCGTCGCCTCGATCCCGGAGGAAAAGCTCGCCGGCGCCAGCCCCTTCCTCTACGGCGTCGTGCGCCTCGACCTCGGCAACGCGGTGCTTGCCGGCGTCGACTTTTCCGGCCTGAAGGCGATCTCGCCCTACTGGCAGCCGGAGGGCGGCTGGATCACCGTCGATTTCGACGAGCGCAACTGCATTGTCGGGCGCGGGCTCGCTGACAAGATGGAGCTGACCGTCGGCAAGACCGTCACCGTCTTCAACCGCGACAAGACGTTTCGGACCGAGCTCAGGGTCAAGGGCATCGTGGAGACCGGCGAGGCCGCCGACGAGCAGATGTTCGTCAACATGTCCCTGGCCAAGAAGATCTTCGGCACCGGCGAGCGCATCGACCTCGCCATGCTGAGCGTCGTCGCCGAAGGGACCGAGGCCGATGCCCTCGCCGCGCGCATCAACGGCCAGTTCCCCGGGGTCGAGGCCAAGCCGATCCGCAAGATCTCCCAGTCCGACGGGCGCATCCTCGACAAGATCGAGGGTTTCATGGCGCTCGTCGCGGCGATCATCCTCGTCATCACCACGCTCTGCGTGAACGCCATCCTGTCGGCGATGGTGGTGGAGCGCACGCCCGAGATCGGCCTGATGAAGGCGCTCGGCGCCGACGATCGGGCGATCGTCTTCCAGTTCCTCGCCGAAACCGTGCTGATCTGCCTCGTCGGCGTCGGCCTCGGCCTTCTCGTCGGCTTTGCGCTGGCCCAGGTCCTCGGCCAGACGGTGTTCAGCGCCTGGGTGTCCCTGCGCCCGCTCGTCGTGCCGCTGACCGTCGGCATCTCGCTCGTTGCGGCCATTGCCGCCGCCGTCATCCCGATCCGGAGCGCGATCGGCGTCGTTCCCGCCCGCGTTCTGAAAGGAGAGTAATTTCATGGATAAAAGGATCGATTTCGAAACCGACGCGATGTTCGCGACCGATTATTCGAGGGACGCAAAGCCCGTCATCGAGACGGACGGCCTGACCAAGCGGTTCGGCGACGTCGCCGCGCTCGACGACGTCGACATCTGCATCCGCGAGGGCGAGTTCGTCGCCATCATGGGCCCGTCCGGCTCGGGCAAGACGACGCTCCTAAACATCCTGTCCTGCCTCGACACGCCGAGCGCCGGTGCCTACCGGCTCGACGGGCTGGACGTCTCGACGCTGACGGAGCCGGAGCGGGCGGTGATCCGGCGCGAAAAGATCGGCCTCGTATTCCAGCAGTTCCACCTCATCCCCTACCTCACGGCGCTGGAAAACGTCATGCTGGCCCAGCACTACCACAGCGTCGCCGACGCCGACGAGGCGATGGAGATCCTCCAGAGCGTCGGCCTTGGCGCCCGCGCCAGCCACCTGCCCTCGCAGCTTTCCGGCGGCGAGCAGCAGCGGGTCTGCATCGCCCGGGCCCTCGTCAACGAGCCGGCGATCATCCTTGCCGACGAGCCCACCGGCAATCTCGACGAGGAGAACGAAAAGCTGATCATCGAGCTGTTGCAGCGGCTGCACGGGGACGGGCGCACGATCGCCCTCGTCACCCACAATCCGGAGATGGGCGCGCTTGCCGACCGCACCATTCGCCTCCGCCACGGCAAGTTGGACGGATGAGGGCAACGCTATGACACTCTTGCGGTTTTGTGCGGTCATCCTTGCGTCCGCATTCCTCATCGCCTGCGAGCCGGAGGCGACGGTCGAGGTCGGCAAGGCGGCGCCGGACCTCACGGTGATGGACCTCGACGGCCAGCCGGTGAAGCTGTCTGAGATGCGCGGCAAGGTCGTCTTCGTGAATTTCTGGTGGTCGGGCTGCGGCCCGTGCCTTGCCGAGATGCCCGAGATCGACCGGGTCTACCGGCGTTACCGAGACGAGGGCCTGGAAGTGCTTGCCGTCAATATCGGCCAGGACGCCGAGACCATCCGCAACACCAACCGCCGGCTCGGCGTTGCCTATCCGCTGGTCTCGGACGAGCTGAAGATCTCCACCAAGCACTATGGCGTGGCCTTCGCCCCGACCTCGTTCCTGATCGACCGAAAGGGCGTCGTGCGCGAGCGGATCAACGGACCGGTTACGCAGGAGACGCTGACGCAAAAGGTTGCCGGCATTCTTTGAAAGACGGCTGGGATGGACGGGCGGACAGATGGCTAGCCGCGAAAAGACCTCAGGGCTTCGGGAAGGTCTCGACATAGGCGGCGAGCGCGGCGATGTCCTCGTCGCTGAGCCCGCTCTTCATCTTGTCCTGCATGGCCTTGTGCTCGCCCGGCGCCTGATAGTCGCGCAGCTTGGCGACGACCTCGTCCATCGGCACCTCGGCAAGGCGCTTGGAGCGGCCGAGCGCCTTCATGCGGCCGTCGCCGCCATGGCAGGCCTTGCAGCGCTCCGCATAAAGGGACTTGCCGTGCTCGATGAGCGCCGCGTCGTCGGCGGCATTTGCGGCTGCAGGGGCGGCGGCGATGCCCGGCAGAAGCACCAGAAATGCGAGGGCGACGGCAAGGGGGCGGGGCATGGTCAAAACTCGTTCAACGGGACTTACGGCAACCGGAAAGGCCGCACAATGCCGAGATTGATTGGCATCCGCAACATGGCCGCGGCCGCAGCGGTGTTATGTCTCGGCCTGATACTTACCGCCTGCGACGGCGAGAAAACGGCAAAGGTCGGCGAGGCGGCACCGGAGCTCGGCGTCATCGACCTTGACGGCAACACCGTCCGGCTCGCCGATTTCCGCGGCGACGTCACCGTGCTCAATTTCTGGCAGGGCGGTTGCGCGCCGTGCCTCACCGAAATGCCGAAGATCCAGGCCTTCCATGAAAAGCACCGCGGCGACGGGGTGCATGTGCTGTCGGTCAATATCGGCGGCGGGCCGGCGATCATCCGCGATACCGTCGCCGAGACTGGTGTGACCTTCGATGTCGCCTTCGACGAGGTGTTCGTCGCCTCGACCCGCTACAAGATCAATTTCTTCCCGACGACCTTTCTCATCGATCGCAACGGCATCGTCCGCGAGCGGATCGTCGGCGAGATCAAGCCCGGCCAGTTGGAAGCGAAGGTGGCGGGCCTCAGGTAAGCCCGGCGGGGGTGCCAGCGATGGCGACGACGGCGATGCCGGCGCCGTCGAGTGCGCCGCGCACGCCTTTGGCCACCTCAAGCGCCGACGCCTCGTCCGCGTGCAGGCAGAAGGTATCGATTGGGGTCGAAAGCCGCGTTCCGTCGGCGGCGATCAGACACCCGGCATCGAGCATGGCAAGGACCTGGCGGGCAGCGTCGGCCGGATCATGGATGACCGCCTCCGGCGCGCTGCGCGGCAGCAGCCGACCATCGGGCGCGTAGCGCCGGTCGGCATAGGCCTCGTGCACGACCTCAAGGCCGGCCCTCTCCGCGGCCCGGGTCATTTCCGACAGGCAGTTGGCGACGAACAACAGATCGCGGCTTGCAGCGCGGATGCCGCGGGCGACCGCATCGGCGACGTCGCTTTCCTCATGGGCCATGTTGTTGAGGGCGCCGTGCGGCTTGACGAACTCCACCCGAACGCCGCGCCCGGCGGCGAGCGCCTGCAATGCGCCGATCTGGTAGGTCACCAGATGCTCGATCTCTGGGGAGGTCATCGGGATGCGGCGGCGGCCGAAGCCGTTCAGATCGCCGAAGCCGGGATGGGCGCCGATCGTGACGCCGTGCTCGCGCGCAAGGTCGATCGTCGCCGCCATCACGTTCGGATCGCCGGCATGCATTCCGCAGGCAATATTCGCCGAGGAGACATAGGGCATGAGCGCCCGGTCGTCGCCCATCCGGTAGGGCCCGAAGCTCTCGCCCATATCTGCGTTCAAAGAGATTTTCATGCACACACATGCCGTTATCGGGCAATCCTGCAAAGGGCTCCCTTGTGTGTCCAATGCATTTATGGAAGATTTCCTTATGCATCTGAAACATAGGCGGAGCGCCCTGTGCTCGAACTACGGGAACTGAGGAATTTCGTCGCCGTCGCGGAGTGCCTGAACATCACGAGCGCCGCCAATGCGGTGAATCTCAGCCAGCCGGCGCTGTCGCGGCAGATCCAGGCGCTGGAGAAGAAGCTCGGCGTCGCGCTGTTCGAGCGGGTCGGCAAGCGGCTGGTGCTGACGGCGGAGGGCGCGGACTTCGCGGCCCAGGCGTCGGAACTCCTGGAGCGCGCCCAGGATCTCATGCACCGGGCCCGCCAGAGCGAGCCGGAGCAGAGCGGCGCCCTCAGGATCGGCGCCTCGCCGCAGACGACGGCCTGGCTGCTGTCGCCGGCGATGGCCCGGTTCCGAAAAATCCACCCCAAGGTCGACCTGATGGTCAACGAGGGCAATAACGACGAACTGGTGGAAATGGTCGAGCACGGTGCTGTGCACATGGTGGTGGCCAATCTCGGCATCAGCAACATCCTCGTCGGCCAGCCGCTGTTCACCGCCCAGCTCTTCGCCGTCCTGCCGCCGGCCCATCGCTGCGCCACCATGACCTCCATCACCATCGACGACATCGCGACCGAGCCGATGATGGTGATGCGGCGGGGGTTCCTGACCCGCCACCTGTTCGAGCAGACGGCGGCCGCCCACGGCGTGCGGCCGCGGATCGTCCTGGAAAGCGACAGCACGCAGACCCTTGCGGCCCTCGCCCATGACGGCCACGGGGTGGCGATCGTCTCCTCCTCGGCGCAGAACATCACCGACATCGCCAATGCCGTGCAGCTCAGCTCCGGCATCTGCCAGACCTCGGCGGAGGTCTCCGCGCTCTGGAACCCGCGGCGCTACCGACCGGCCTATGTCCAGCGCTTCTTCGAGGCGCTCGTCGACGTCGCCCGCGAACGGGGGCTAACGGTTGGTGCGGAGAAACAGGAAAAGTGAGCCGACCGCCGCGACCAGGAACGCCAGCGCGATCGGGTGGTCGATCACGGCAAGGGGCGAGTGGTTGGTGACGATGAGGGCCTGGCGCAGGGAGAGTTCGAACAGCGGCCCGATGACGAAGCCGATCAGGAAGGTGACGACCGAATAGCCGAAGCGCTGCATGATGAAGCCGAGGAGCCCGAGCGCCAGCATGGCGAAGACGGAGAACACCGTGTCGCGCTCCAGATAGGTGCCGACGACGCAAAAGAGCACCACGAACGGGATGATGAACCGCGCCGGCACCATGGTGACGCGGGCAAAGAGCGTGAGGCCGAGCCGGCCGACCACCAGCATGACCAGGCTGGCGATGATCATCGAGACATAGATGCCGTAGATCAGCCGCGGGTGCTGCTCGAAGACCAGCGGGCCGGGCTGGACGCCGTGCAGCATGAAGGCGGAAACGAGGATCGCGGCCGAGACGCTGCCCGGCAGGCCGATGGCAAAGAGCGGGATGAGGCTCGCCGGCAGCACGGCGTTGTCGGCCGCCTCGGTCGCGGCGACGCCCTTCAGGTCGCCCTCGCCATATTGGTCACCGGGTCGGGCAAGCCGCTTGTTGATCGCATAGGAGAGAAAGGCGCCGATGGTCGGCCCGAGGCCGGGGATGATGCCGGCGGCGATGCCGATGCCGGTCGCCCGGAGCGTCACCGGAAACACCCGCTTCACATCGGCAGCGTGGAGGGACTTGTCCGTCTCGCGTTCAAAGCCGGCGGCCTCGGAGGCATCGCCCCGATTGGCGAACAGCGCCTGGACCTGGAGCAGCATCTCGGTGAAGGCGAGCATGCCGACGGTGGCGGCGATCAGCGGAATGCCGTCGAACAGCTCGATGAAGCCGAAGGTCATGCGGGGCGTCGCGCTTTCCGGGTCGAGCCCGATGGTGGCGAGCAACAGGCCGAGGACGCCGGCAATGATGCCGCGCGTCAGCGAGGTGCCCGACAGGGCGGCGATGAAGCTGAGGGCGAAGATCATCACGGCCGTCATTTCGACCGGGCCCATCTTCAGCGCGAATTGCGCGAGCGATGCGGCGAGCAGGATCAGGATCATCGTCGCCACCAGGTCGCCGAACACCGAAGCGTAGAGCGCGACCTTGAGGGCCCGCGTCGCCTCGCCCTTCTTGGCCAGCGGATAGCCGTCGAAGGTGGTCGCCGCCGAACTCGGCTCGCCGGGCGTGTTGAGGAGGATCGCGCCCGTTGCACCGCCGGCCGCGCTCGCCTTTGTCACGCCGACAAGGAACGCGATCGCCCCGATCGGCGACATGGCATAGGTGAGCGGCACGGCGACGGAGAGCGCCGCCGGCCGGCTGAGCCCCGGCAGCACGCCGACCATGTAGCCGAGCAGGATGCCGCCGATGACGGAGAGAATGGCCGAGAAGGTAAGGGCGTCACGCGCGCCCTGAAGGAAAACGTCCATGGACGGAACTCATTTGCCAAGCCGCGACCCGGCCCGGTCCCCATGTTGTCGCGCCGCGATGCCGGCAGCGAGAGTCCTCAAAGGCCGGACCAGTCCACGAGCAGGAGGACGACGACGGCGCCGAGCCCCATGCCACAAAGGGCGACCGGACGGCGCTCGCCGATCGCCAGCGAGGCGAGCAGCACGAGCGCCGTGCCGCCGATCAGAAGCCCGGCCTGGTCGATCGCCACGACGCCGATGAGGGTTGCAAGGGTCAGAAGGACGACGCCCAGGAGGCCGCGCGTCTGGACGGGTTGATGGCCTTTCCTGCCGCGCAGCGGGAGCAGGCCGGAGACCAGCGTGATCACGGAGAAAAGCGCGATGGCGACGGTGGTCGCGATCGGCAGCATGCGTGGGGAGAGGCCGAAATTGTCGCTCTCGGCGGTGCCCGCCGGGATGACGACGAAGAGGACGAGGAGGCAGAGGCCGAAGACGACGGCGAATTCGGCAACGGGCCGCACCCAGGGATGCGGCCCGTCCTGATGTCCTGTGGACGGTATCGTCATGCTACTCCATCGCCGCCTTGAACTGGGCGCTCTGGGCCCGGATCTGCTTGTCGAAGTCGTCTCCGGTCAGAATGTAGCTGCCCATATTGCGCTTGGCGAGGATGTCGAGGACGGTCTTCGACTTCGCCGCGGCCTCGAAGGCCTTGACCAGCTCGGCCTTGGCCTCGTCGGGAATGCCGGCCGGGGCGACGTAGATGACCATGTTGACGCTGGAAATGTCGTAGCCGAGGCTCTTCAGGGTCGGCGCGCTTTCAAAGCCGGGGACTGGGTCCGTGCCGAGCCCGGCCAGCACCATCAGTTCGCCGGCCTTGGCCTGGGCGTAGTAGGCGCCGGAGCTGTAGGCGTAGTCGACATGGCCGCCGAGCACTTCGGCGACGGCTTCCGCGCCACCCTTGGTCGGCACCGGCTTCAGCGTGACGCCTTCCTTGGCCGAGATCGTCTTCATCACCACCCGGTCGAGCGAGGTCGTGGAGGCGTAGGTGAGGCCGTTCTCCGCCTTCTTGGCGGCGGCGATGACATCGGAGAAGCTCTTCCAGCCGCGCGACGGCAGGGCGACGAGCGCCTCGGGGAAGACGCCGAAGGCGCCGATATAGGTGAAGTCGTCGATGCCGTAGCTGACATTGGCCGAATGGGGATCGAAGGAGACGGTGGTGGAGATCGCCGCGGCCAGGTGATAGCCGTCGGCGGGCTTGGCCTTCAGGGCCGTCAGCGCCAGGCCGCCGCCGGCGCCGGGCTGGTTTTCGACGACGATCGGCTGGCCGAGGGATTCCGACAGCGCATCGGAGGCCGCGCGGGTGATGGTGTCGACGCCGCCGCCGGGGCCGAAGCCGACGGTGATGGTGACTTCCTTTTCGGGGAATTCGGCAAGGGCCGGCCCGGTCATGACCGCCAGCGCTAGTCCGAAGCATGCAAGGTTCCGGAACGAACGTTTCATTTTAGGCTCCTCTCTGTCGCAGCAATTCGCTGTCGTGCCAATTTTGTAGGCACGATGAAAACAAGGAGTTCTTATGCTGTCCAATGCATTTTTACATGACCATATGATGCGTGCGAAACATAAAGCCCCCGGCCGGAGCAACCGCCGGAGCGTTGGAACCCACCCAACTTCTTAGGCCAGCAGCAGCATCAGAGCCGCGCCCGGACGCACAATCTTCCGGCCGCAAGGCGCCCGTCCGATGCGTCGATGTCACGGATGGTGTTGCAGCAACGGCGACGGAGCGATAGCAACCCGATTCCGTCTTCCGGTTCAGTCCACCCGTTCCAGATCGCCGGGCTTCCAGGTCTTGTCGAACCAGGGCTCGAGCGGTCCGTAGAGCCGCAGGATGACCATGAACCCCTTGCCCGGCATGGTCTGCACCCAGTTGCCTTCCTTGCCCTTCGGCGCCTTCGGGCCGAACCAGACGGTGTAGGAGCCGTCCTCGTTCGGCTTGACGTCCTCCAGCGTGCTGTCGAGGCCGGCGAGCCGCTGGTCGGTCTCCAGCATGGAGCGATGCTGGGTCGAGTAGACGACGAAGGACCAGAAATTGTTGATCGGCACCGGGCTGGGCAGCGTCACCTTGTAGGTCTTGCCGCCGTCAAGATAGGCGCCGGTCGCGTCGTGCGGCGTGAAGGCATAGACCGAGCCCATGCCGACCTGCGGCGAGGCCATTGCCGGGGTGATGCCGGTGGCGGAGTAGTGGAACATCGCCCGGTCGTCGAGACCGCGCGCGCCGTTGTCCAGGAATTCGTGGCTGCCGCCAGTAAAGCTCGTGTACCAGTTGCGGTCCGGGTAGAAATAGAAGCGGTCCCGCTCGCGCGGGCGGAACGTGATTGCGCGGACGGTTGCGTTGCCGACGGCAGCGGCATCGGAAAGGATCTTCGCCATCCGCGCATCGGGCTCGAACGGCACGCCCTTCCTGATGCCGATCGCCGCGAACAGGCCCGCGATCTCCGGGTCGAAGGCATCGGCCGGTTCGTTCTGGACGACCGCGTTCAACTCGTCGAAAAAGGTCACGTCGTTGGCGTGGATGGTGTTCATCTGCTTGCCGGAATAGTTGACGAAGGCCTGCTCCGGCGGCGATTTCGCTTGCGAGAGCGGATAGACCTTCATCTGCGCCTTGACGCCGGCGACCGTCGCTTCGATGCCGGCTTCGGTCACGAAGGCGCGGGCGAACAGCCAGTGCATGTTCGTTCGGGTGCGCACGATGTGGAAGCCCATCTTCGGCACCGGGCCGTCATAGTGCGGCGGCAGGAACAGGTAGCGCCCGCCGCGGCCCTGGTCCGGGCCGGTGATGCCGATATCGGTGTCCCAACGGAAGAAGGCATCGTCGACGCCGCCGAGCAGGCCTGGCGCCACCTCCATGACGACCGGGCCTTGCTTCAGGTCGAGGCAGGTCACGACGTAGACGGTCGTCGACTGCGCGGTCAGCCACAGCGATCGGGCGTCGAGCAGGTCCTCGCTGATGCCGACGGTGTGGGCCGGGATGCCGGCCTGCTCCATGCCGTGGCAGAGCCCATAGATCGATGCGGCAGGAATGCCCGTGAGGAACGCCTCGACGCCGCGTGAGAAGTCGATGTTGTCGTAGACCTTCCTGACCGTCTCCTCGTCCGGCATGCCGTCGAAGAATTTGAGCGTGCCGAGCCGTTCGGTCTCCACAACGTCGGGCGTCTCGACTGAGGCCGGCACGTCGGCGGCATAAGTCTGGGCGCCCGCCTCGGGCAGCACCGAAAAGAGCCCGAGGGCAAGGCCGGCGGCGAACGTGTTCCAGTGTCGACGGGTCATGGACATTTCTCCCAAAGGTTTGTCCGGGCATCTTCCGTGCCGTTGCGATCGGCCGATGCTGTCAGATCGGCACGACGTAGTTGAGCCAGGCGTCCATGCGCAGCATCACCCGGCGGATGATATGGGCGGGGCGGACCGACGAGGTGTAGATCGCCGCCCCGCCATTGGTGCCGGCGGGCAGCGCGTCGGCGACGGACGGATCGTCCAGCTTCAGCCGCACCGCAAAGGGCGCGGCGCCAAGCTGTGTGGTGGTTGCGGCCGCACCCGACGGCGCCACCTGGCCCATCACGGTTGCCGGCACGATCTGCTCCACGGTGGCGGCATAGACCTCGCCGGGGATCGCCTTGAAGGTGACCTCCGCCGGCTGGCCGGGTGCGATGTGGCGCAAATGAATCTGCTGCACCTGCATGGCGACGACGGTCTCGGAAGTGTCGACGAAGGCCATCACCGGGGCGAGCGGCATCGCCGCGACGCGGGCGCCGGGCCGCAATGCCACATTGGTGACGAAGCCGTCCGCGGGCGCCGTCACGACGGTGTTGTCGAACTCCCACCTTGCGTTGGCGAGCTGCGCCTTCAGGCCCTCCACATTGGCCTCGGCCTCCTCGACCTGGAATTTGGAGCCCGCCTGCCTGCGCTCAAGCTGGGTGAACTGGCCGAGCCGCAGCGTCGCGAAGCCGAGCTGGGCGGTGAGCTGGTCGACCTTTGCCTGGTATTGCGCCGGATCGATGCGGAAGAGGACGTCGCCCTTTTTCACCGGCGTGTTCGGCCGGACCGGCACCTCGATGACCTGGCCGGCGACGTTGGGCACGATCTGCACCGTGTGGCGCAGCACCTGGACGCCGCCCGCCGGTGCACCCCACTGCATGGGCACGAACAGGAACAGGAAGGCCAAAAGCATGAAGCCGAGCGGCGACAGCTTCACCCAGCGACTGGCCGGCAGAACCCGGAGCTTCACCAGGAGGAAGACGACGGCGATGTAGCAAAGGGTGAGGAACAGGATCATCGGCCTGCCCCTGCCGCCGGTGCCTCGCCGTCCATGTGCGCCCAGACCATCGCCAGCGGCCACAGCGGCACCGGCATCAGCAGGCTGCACCAGCCGGCAACAGTGACCGCCTCGGCGCGGCCGTGGCCGCGTGACCGGGCGATCCGGCCCGGCAGCGCCCCGACCAGCCAGATGACGGCAAGGCCGGCGACGAGGAGGACGACCAGAACGACAAGGGCGAAGATCTTGAGCACCATGGCTCGCCACTCCGAATTAGCCGGCGGCCTCGCGGGCCGATTGCCCGGCGATGCCGATCGAGGCGCGGTACTGGCTCGGCGACATGCCCGCCCAGCGGCGGAAGGCGCGGCGGAAGCTGTTGGTCTCGCGATAGCCGAGCTGGTTGGCGATCTCGGCCGGCGACAGCCGGGTTTCCCGCAACAGGTCGCGGGCGCGGCAGGCGCGCACCCGGTTGAGGCATTCCTGGAAACTGGTCGCCTCGACCATCAGCTTGCGCTGCAGGGTCCGCGCGCCGATGCCCAGGCTCTCCGCCACCGCCTCGATGCTCGGGTCGGCCCGGCGGATCTGCAGCTCGATCATGTTGCAGGTCGTCTCGGTGATGTTGCGCGGCGCGCGCGCCGCCACCAGGTCTCGCATGTCGCGCATCAGGTGGATGTCCTGCGGCGAAGCGGGCCGCGGGTTTTCCTTCCAGACGAGCGATTTGTGAAAGGCGATGGCGGCGAAGCGGCCGCCGGTGCGGACATTGGTCTCGTGCAGGTCCTCAAGGGCCGCCGTCGAAGCGCTCCGCGGAACGCGCAATTCGGTCCAGTCCGGCCGCCAGTCGGGGCCGACATAGCTGCGCACCAGGTCGGCGAGCAGCAGCGGCATCGCCTCCTCCTGGTGGCGGGCGCCGCCGACCCCGGGGTCGAGCGCGGAATCGAACTGCAGCACGATGCGGTCGCCCTGCACCCGCAGATAGACGTTGGCATGGCTGAGG
The DNA here is from genome assembly GCF_025961475.1 of Rhodobium gokarnense. Lineage (NCBI taxonomy): Bacteria > Pseudomonadati > Pseudomonadota > Alphaproteobacteria > Hyphomicrobiales > Rhodobiaceae > Rhodobium > Rhodobium gokarnense. Next base: position 87,704 of record NZ_JAOQNS010000013.1, read on the forward strand.
ATGTGGCGAAGGGCACGAACGCCGCGGTAAAGGGCGACGGCGAGACACGGCGCCGACAGCACGTAGCGGCCATAGGCGTCGAGATCCGCATAGGGCATCTGGCGGGCGACGTGGATGCCGAAATGCTCCATGCCGGTGGCGCGGGCGGCGCTTTCCAGGAGGCCGGCCTGGATGCGGTAGGGAATGAAGAGCGGCCTGCCGGCAAGAATATCCGGGCTGAGGCCGACCGCGCTCCAGACCTGCCGGTGGATGCGTTCGGACGTCATCCCGCGGATGATCTGCGAGACGGGCTTCAGGACCCGGGTGTTTTGCATTGCAATCGACACGTGCGCCCTTCCCTCCCGTCGGACACCGGCCTCTATCGTTCAGCTTCAGTGCCACGAAAGTCAGGCGACATTCTCACGAATTGTGATCCGATCGCGCCAAACTGTCCCTGAGCCGTGACTTCATCCGTCAAATATGCTCCTTCTTATACTCCGAATTCAACACTTCGGACCTTCGACAAACAGTCGCAAAACGCTTCCGGCAAAGAATTGGCCGGATGCAGTCATAATAATTCTTGGGAACGGCCGGATGTCGGCAAGACGCCTTAGTCGGGCCTCCCGAGCGGGAGATCAAGGACGTGCGGACACCGTCTCCCCTGCGTTGCAACGGCGCGCCGGCGCGCCCGGATGGACGGGCCGCACCGCGCGCCCAAGCCGCTTTGCCACTTCAAATTGACGCAATTGCCATCAGGCCGTCCGGGCAGGCGGCGGGACTGCGTGTCGCGCCGCGGCCGGAGACGGCGATCGAGGCAAAAGACCAACTGCACAGGTGGGAAACATGAAACGGAACTGGACTTTTGCCATCGCCGCCGCGGCGGCGATGTTCGTCCTCGGCGCGCTGGCGCCGGGGGCGCCGCAGACCGCCGTCCCGGCAATGGGCCTTTCCGGCCTCCTCGGCGCGACCGCGGCCGAGGCCCAGGCCTATCCGCCGGGCGCGGCGCGGCGCTCGGTGCGGCGGACGGCACGGCGGACCTCGCGCCGGGTCACGCGGCGGCACTCGATCGCCGGCTGCCACCCCTACAACTCCTATTACAATTGCGGCGGCGTCTATTACCGGCCGGTGGTCCAGAACGGCACCACGGTCTACGTCGTCGTCAATCCCTGATCGCGGAGCGATGGAGGAAGCCATGTTTTCAATCAGAATGCCCCTTTCCGCCGTCTTCGCCCCGGCGATCCTGACGCTCGCCCTTGCCGCCGCGCCCGCCGGGGCAGAGGACGCCGACACGCCGGGCGTCTGGGAGGCCTGCGAGGCAGACGTCGCGGAATATTGCGGGGAGGTCGAGCCCGGCAACGGCCATATCCTCTCCTGCCTCTATGCCCACGAAACCGTCCTTTCCGAGGACTGCGACGCGGCCTTTGCCGATTTCGGCGATGCCATCGACGGCTTCTTCTTCACCGTGCGCTCGGCGCTTGCCACCTGCGCCACCGACCTTGAGGAGCACTGCTCGGGCGTCAATTTCGGCAAGGGACGGCTGCTCACCTGCCTCGGCGCGGCCCACGACGATCTTGAGCCGGAGTGCGAGGCGATCGTCACCGACATCAATACGTTCCTGGGCGAGGACGCGGAGTAGGCGCCGGCCGGGCAACGACAACAAACGGTCGCCCCCTTGCGGGGAGCGGCCGGGACAGGACGAGGGAGAAAACGACATGCGTTCCTTGATCGCGGCCGGCCTTTTCTTGGTGCCTTTGTCGGCATTTGCCGCCGAGCCGGTCACCGTCGACACGTTGGTGCGCGCTGAATCCGACACGATGTTGCGGGCCACTCTCAAGACCAACAAGGTCGGCGTGGGCGAATTGGTCCACGAACGCAAGCTGGCTTCGGCCGACGAACCGCAGCCGATCATCCGGGCGAACCAGGACACGCTCTATTCCGTGGTCGTGCTGGACCTGTCCGAGCCGGCGACGGTCACGCTGCCGGAGGTCGGCGACCGCTTTCAGTCCATGCTGGTGATCAACCAGGACCACTACAGCTTCGTGGAATCCTCGCCGGGCAGCTATGAGCTGACCGAGGAGAAGGTGGGCACGCGCTTTGCCTTCGTCTTGTTCCGCACCTTCGTCGACGTCGGCAATCCGGACGACTTCGCGGCGGCCCACGCGGCCCAGGACGGCATTACGGTAAGCGGCGGCGGCAAAGGCCCGTTCGAGGCGCCGGAGTGGGACCTGGAAGGTCTCGCCGCGGCGCGCAAGGCCGTCAGCGATCTGGCAAGCGCCGTCGGCTTCGACGCCGCCCGCGCCTTCGGGCGCAAGGACGAGGTCGATCCCATCGACCACATGGTCGGCGCCATGGCCGGCTGGGCCGGCCAGCCGGCGACGACCGCCTCCGCCGCCATCGGCAGCGTCGAGGAAAACGACGGCACGACCCCCTATGCCGTCACCGTCAAGGACGTGCCGGTCGATGCCTTCTGGTCGGTCACCGTCTACAACGCCGGCGGCTACCTGGAGCCCAACGACCTCGGCCGCAACAGCTACAACAACTTCTCCGCCAAGCCGAACGGCGACGGGTCGTACACGATCCATTTCGGCGGCTGTGACGACGGGCGCGCCAACTGCATCCCGATCACGAAGGGATGGAACTATACCGTCCGGCTGTACCGGCCCCGCGCGGAAATCCTCGACGGGTCCTGGGTGTTCCCGGTGCCGGAGCCCGTCGAATGAGACTTGCCGCCCGGCAAACGGGCGCGTTCGGCCCGGTGCTTTGCCCCGACGGGCACCGCGCCGATCGGACGTGCCGATGCCCGGCGGCAACGCTTCTGGCTGCTGGAGATGCGGCGGCCGCGAAGGCAATGCGTATCGCCTTCACCGGGCTCCTGCCCCGGCCATCCGGGGTGGGAGCACGCTATCGCCATCGCGCAACGGTGCCCGCCCCTCCGCCGGATGCGGCGGCGGCCGGCCCTGCCATTGGAAAGGACGCCCGATGCAGCAGCGATTCATGATTGCCGGCGCTTTTCTCCTGGCCGCCATTCTCGCCGCGGCCTTCCCCGCCGCGGCGGACGACGCGCCCGAGAAAAAAATGGTCACGGTTTCGGGCCAGGAGGTCGAGGAGATCATGCCCGGCATCCTTGCCGGCTATTTGAGCGAGGACGAGCGCCTCGACAGCAAGCGCTTCGTGCCGCCGGCGCCCGCCGAAGGCTCGGCCCGGCAGGCTCTCGATGATGCCTGGTCCGAGGCAATGCTGAAGCTGAAGGACAGTCCGCGCTGGGAAATCGCGACACGCGACGCCGCCTATTTTCCCGGAGCGGCCGATACGTTCTCCTGTGCCCTCGGCATCCGCATCAGCGAAGACACCACGCCGGCGCTCTATCTCCTGTTGTGGCGCAGCCTGAGCGATATCGGCCTCGCCACCTACACCGCCAAGAACGCCTACGCCCGTGAGCGGCCCTTCATGGCGAACGGCGCACCGGTGTGTACGCCCGAGATCCAAGAGGGGATGCGCAAGGACGGCTCCTACCCCTCCGGCCACACCGCCTATGGCTGGGGCTGGGCGCTGATCCTCACCGAGCTGGCGCCCGACCGGGCCGAGGAACTCCTCGCCCGCGGCCGCGCCTATGGCGAGAGCCGCAACGTCTGCAACGTCCATTGGTATTCCGACGTGGTCGCCGGCCGCATGGTCGGGGCCGGTGCGGTGGCAAGGCTGCACGCCGAACCGGAATTCGTCGCTGCCATGGACGCCGCCCGCGAGGAGATCGCCGAGGCCCGCAAGGCCGGCCGGACGCCGACGCGGGATTGCGCCCTTGAGGCATCCGTGCTGACGCCATCGCCGTGAGGCCGAGGGGAGCACATGCCGCAGCAAATCGGGCTGCCTCAATCAGAAATAGTGGTAACCTTCCGGCACAGGCTCGCCCCGGCGTGCTGTGGCAGCGGAAGGCCGGGGGCACATGGCATCGATCCGGACGGGGAAACGACAGGATCAGGACGGGGGAACGCGCAATGACGACGACGCAAGGCCGGCGGACCGGCCGCATCCTTTCCATCGCCCTTGCGGCATCGCTGCTTGCTGCATCGCCGGCATTTGCGGAGGATTTCGCGGCCGGGGACGCCGGCCCGGTGCCCGGGGACGCGGCCCTTCCCGGCTGGCAGTTCACCATCGCCCCCTATTTCTGGGGCGCCGGCATCACCGGCGACGTCGCCCAGTTCGGGCTGCCGACCACCCGCATCGACCAGTCGTTCAGCGACATCCTCGATTCCCTGGAATTCGCCGGCATGATCGTCGGCGAGGCGCGCTACGGGCCTTACAGCGTCTCGACCGATCTCAGCTATGTGCAGACCTCGGAGAGCGAGCGCACCCCGCTCGGCATCCTTGCCCGCCGCGTCCGGGTCACCAGCAAGTCGCTCCGATGGGCGACGCTCGCCGGCTACACGGTCTATGAGGACGCGCGCTTCAGGCTCGATGCCAAGGCCGGCGTGCAGCTTTCCTCGGTGGAGACGCGGATCAAGGTTTCCGGCGGCCTGCTCGGCACGCGGACCCGGACCGACGGCGAGACCTGGGTCGACGGCCTTGCCGGCCTCAGGGCCCGGATATCCCTCAGTGAACGGTTCTACCTGACGGCCTGGGGCTATGCGGGTGCCGGCGGTGCCGATTTCGCCTGGGATGCGCTCGGCGGCGCCGGTTACAATTTCACGCCGAACACCTCGGCCTTTCTCGGCTACCGCGCCAACGGCGTCGACTACCGCGACGGCGGCTTCATCTACGACGTCGTCCAGCACGGCCCGGTCGCCGGCCTCGTCTTCCGGTTCTAAAATCGTTCATCCGAACAGGGGAGCGGCCTACAGAAAGACCTGGTCGGGCATTTGCTTGGCGTAGTTCCATTCCAGCCGGACCCCGGCGGACTGGCCGCGGCGCCAGACGATGACGCCCTTCACCGGCCGGTTGAGGGCGGCGATCTTGATGCAGACCTCGTCCGGCAGGGTGTGCGGATCGGGGATCTGCAGGCGGCAGCCGGACTGGCTGGCATTGGTGATCAGGGCATCCTGCCGCCAGGTGATGTCGCGGTCGGAGACGATCGCCTTGATCTTGACGTCGACGCGCTTTTCCTTGCGCTTGTCGTTGGCCGGCTGGGCGTCCCAGACGAAATTGACGCCGATCGCCCGATCCTTGCGCCAGGCGATGCGGCCGTTCAGCATCTGCTCGAAATTGTCGAACTGCAGGCTGATATCCGTCGACAGCGGCAGCGCCTTCAGGAGCTCCAGCCGGCAGCCGGATTTGGAGATGTTGCGGACCTTCGCCCGGACGCTGCACAGATTGGTGCGGTCCAGGACGGACACCGGAAACGGCGATGTGGGAATGCGTGGGCTGCCGCGCTGTTCCAACATTCTTGGTCTTCACATGCTTCAGGATATGTCGGTTACTTTTACAGCCGGTGCATTTAAAAATGTATAAACCGGATCTATGTACGTGCGCTTTAAAAAAACGACTTTTCGCGCCCGCTCAACGCAGAATGAAAGCTTTGCCGGTCTAAAACGTGATTTTTCAACTTTTTCGATTATTGCGGCCGGCGACAGAGCCGGCTTTTTATTCCGAACTTCGCATACAATGCGTCAACTAACTTGGTAATTCTGGCAAGTCGGTATTTCTTACATCTGCGACGGCAGCAACAGCACCAGGATCGGGAAGGCGAGGATCAGGCCGATGCGGACGAAATCGACGGCGACGAAAGGCAAAAGGCCGGAGAAGATGGTCCTGAGGCTGACATTCCGCGTCACCGATTTCAGCACGAAGGCGTTCATGCCGACCGGCGGGGTGATGTAGCTGACCTCGGTGACGATGACGACGAAGATGCCGAACCAGATGAGGTCGAAGCCGGCGGCCTCCACCACCGGATAGAAGATCGGCACCGTCAGGGTGATCATCGACAGGCCCTCCAGCAGGCAGCCGAGGACGATGTAGATCATCAGGATGACGAAAATGATCGCGTAGGGGTCGGAGCCGAAAACGGTCAGCGCGTCCTGCAGGTCGCGGGTCATGCCGGACAGGTTCACATAGTTGGTGAAGGTCAGCGCGCCGAACAGGATGAAGAACATCATCGCCGTCGTCTTGGCGGTCTCGTAGAGCGTGCGGAAGGTCTCGGCGAGCCGGAACCGGCCCTGCAGGAACGAGAGCACCATGGCGCCGGCGGCGCCCATGCCGGCGGATTCGGTCGGCGTGAAAACGCCGAAATAGATGCCGCCCATGACGAAGGCAAAGAGCAGGAGCGCGCCGACCGTGCCCTGCAGCGCCTTGATCCGGTCGATCAGCGGCAGCTTCGGCTCGGTCGGCAGCGTGACGCCGCGGATCCGCACCGAGATCATCACCGCGACGATGTAGCCGGCAACGCCGATGAGGCCCGGCACGAGGCCGGCGAGGAACAGCTTGCCGATGTCCTGCTGGGTCATGATGCCGTAGAAGACGAGGATCACCGACGGCGGAATGAGGATGCCGAGGGTGCCGCCGGCGGCGATCGCGGCCGTCGACAGGCCGTCCGGATAGCCGTAGCGACGCATGGAGGGCAGCGAGATCTTCGACATGGTGGCCGCCGTCGCCAGCGACGAGCCGCAGACCGAGGAGAAGCCGCCGCAGGCGATGACGGTCGCCATGGCCAGGCCGCCGCGCCGGTGGCGCAGCCAGGCGTTGGCGGCGTTGTAGAGGTTTTCCGCAATGCCCGACTGGACGACGAAATTCCCCATCATCAGGAACAGCGGCAGGATCGACAGGGAATAGGTGCGGCTGTGGTCGAAGAAGGTCTGTCCGAGCAGCGTCAGGGCCGGCTCGATGCCGATGATGGAGACGACGCCAGCGGTGCCGACCAGGGCCAGGGCAAAGGAGATCGGCACGCCGATGAGCATCAGCGCAAAAAGAACAAGGCTACCGATCGGCCAGCTCATGGCATCATTTCCGGTCGTTTCCGTCCGCTGCGGTGTTAAAGCATGTTGCGTTTTTCCTGAAGCACGCAACATGCTTCAGGTCTTTGTTTTGACGCGATTTCTTATCCAAAAAGTCTGTCGACTTTTTGGGAAAGCGCTTTAGCCGGAGCGCGCGGTGAAGGCGTTCTTCAGGGTGATGAGGGCCGCGACCGCCGTACAGGCCGCGCACAGGAAGGTCAACGGGGCGACGGGAAGGCGCAGGCTCACCGTGACCTCATGGTAGCCGGCGATCGCCTGCCCATAGACGGCGAGCCGCCAGGCGACGACGGCAAGGACCGCGGCCGAAGCGAGATTGACGAGGACGAGGCGGGCCGGATGCACCCATGCCGGCATGTGTTCCACCGCAAGGTCGATGGTGACGTGCTGGTCGTCGAGGCAGACGGCGGGCAGGCCGATGAAGATCACCGCGGCGAGCAAGAGCCCGGTGATTTCGGTGGCCCCCTGCAGCGGGCTGTCGAGCAGGTAGCGGCCGGCGACGTCGATGACCGTGACCAGCATCAGGGCGATCAGCAGCACGCCGCAGATCGCCGCCAGCGCCTTGTGGACCGGCGTCATCGGGGCAGAGGTGGCCATCGTCCCCGGCCCAAGGGGGCGGACGTCCGGCGCCCGCCCCGCCTCCGGCATATCGCTCCGGCTCATTCGCCGCCCGATTCCTTGTCGATCTCTTCCATCAGCATCTCGACGGCGGCCTCGACGTCGATGCCGGTCTCGGCGGCCTCGGCGAGCTTGGCGTCGACCACCGGATCGAGCTTGTCCGTGATCGTCTCGACCTGGGAATCGCTGGCTTCGAGGATCTTGATCTTGTCGTCCATCTCCTTGCGGCCGGCATCGTCGGCATCGTCCCACATCTTGCCGGCAAGCCGGGCGAGCGCCTCGCCGGAGACCTTTTCGATGGCCGCCTTGTCCTCCTCGGAAAGGCTCTCCCACTTGGCCTTGTTCATGACGACGAAGAAGGACGTGTTGTAGAGGCCGCCGGGAACCGTCAGTGCGGTATCGAGCAGCGGGATCAGCTTGAAGAAGGCAACGGACTCGAACGGGAACAGGATGCCGTCGGCGACACCGGCGGACAAAAGCTCGTAGGTCTTGGAGGACGGGCCCTCGACCGGCACGGTGCCGAGCGCCTTGGCGATCTCGCTGACGATGCCGCCGCCGACGCGCATCTTGGCGCCTTCGATGCCGGCCATGGTGGCGAGGTTCCGGTCCTTGGCGAAGATGACGCCGGGGCCGTGGGTGAAGACGCCGAGCACCTTGACCTGGTCGTACTCGCCGGCATCGCGCAGCATTTTGTCGAAGACGCGCCAGTAGGCGACGGAGATCGGTTCGGCGCGGTCGCCGAGGAACGGGATCTCGGCGATGTTCTTGGTCTTGAAGCGGCCCGGATTGTAGCCCTGGACGCCATAGGTGATGTCGGCGATGCCGTTGACGGCGAAATCGAAATGGGCGGCGGGAGGACCGAGCGGCGCCGGCAGGATGTTGACCTTGACCCGGCCCTCGGTGGCCGTCTCGATCGACCTGGCGTAGGGCACCATCGCGTTCTTCATCAAGGGATGGGCCATGGGCAGCCAGTTGGCCATGGTCAGCGTGGTCTCGGCCGCGGCCGGCGAAACCGACAGGGCGCCGGCCGCGAGCGTACCGGCCGCCAGGACGCCTGCAATGAGGCGCGGAAGGTCTCGAAAGTGCATTCCAGATGCTCCTTTACTGGACAGGGTGCTTTTCTGATGGGGCCGCCTGTTGATTTTGCCGGCAAGCGGCCAATTTTCGAAGGAAGGGGCCGATTTTCCGAAAGGGCGGAAGGATTTGCCCCGTCCCCACGCCCGCGGCAGCAATTTTCCCTCTCTCCGCACGCCGCGCACAACCCCAGGATGACATCGTCCATGTCCTTTCCCGACGTGCAAAAACCCGCAACGGACGAGCCGGCTTTCCGCAAGGCGGACTGGCCGTTCTACTGGATCACCCGGGTCTCGGCCCGCTACTACCAGTTGGTCGAGAAGTCGCTGAAGCCGATGGGGCTGGACGTCGCGCAATGGCGGGTGCTGATGTCGCTCTACGAGGGCGATGCGCTCAGCGTCAGCGAGATCGCCGATTTCTGCATCATCAAGCTGAACACGACCACCAAGATCATCCAGCGGATGGCGGCCGAGGGGCTCGTCACCTGCCGGCCGCGCAAGACCGACGGCCGGGTGACGGAGGTGCTGATCACGGAAAAGGGCAACCGGCTGCGGCGCGAGGGGCGCAGCATTGCGAACGGGATTTTCGAACGGTCGTTCGCCTCGCTCGCCGGCGAGGACATCCGGAAGGTGAACCATATGCTGGAGCAGGTGTTTCACAACCTGAAAGCCGACTAGGAAGGCTGTTGCGCGTCTTTCCGGCAGCTTCGCCCGTTTCCCGCCCGACATCAAGACGACCCCCAACCCGGCCGATCCGGGGAACGCGGCGGCGCGGCGGACGCCGCTGCCCCCGCATGCGCCGGCGTCAGCTCTGCGCCAGATGGGTCCGCGGATCGGGAATGACGACGATCTTGGCGCCCGGCTGGACCCGGTTGTAGAGATCGATCACGTCCTGGTTCCACAGCCGGATGCAGCCCGACGAGACGGCGCGTCCGATGGAATTCTGCTGGTTGGTGCCATGGATGCGGTAGAGCGTGTCCTTGCCGTCCTCGAAGATGTAGAGGGCGCGGGCGCCGAGCGGGTTGTCGAGGCCCGGGTCCATGCCGTCCTCATATTTCTTCAGCCGCGGCTGGCGCTGGATCATCTCCTTGGGCGGCGTCCATTTCGGCCATTTCTGCTTCCAGGCGACCTTGGCCGAGCCGGACCAGGAAAAGCCCGCCTTGCCGACGCCGATGCCATAGCGGATCGCCTTGCCGCGGGGCAGCACCAGGTAGAGGAACTTGTTCGGTGTGTCGACGATCAGCGTGCCCGGCTTTTCTTCGGTCTCGTAAGCGACGACCTGGCGCTGGAACTTTCGCGGCGTGCCGCCGGTGCGGATCGCCGGCAGCTCAAAGTCCTCGTCGAGCCGGGCGGTGTACATGTCGGGACCGAAATCGAGCCCGGCGACGAGCGCGGGATGATAGGTGCCGACGGTCTGGCAGCCGGCGAGGACGCCGGCGAACGACAGGGCGACAATCCCCGTCCGGAGCCACGAGGGCACCGCTCCAAGGCTGCGGAAGTGGAACGATTTCGTCACCTGAGCGGTCTCCGTCTGGGGGAAGATCGGCGGGGCCTTGCCCAAACCGACATGGATTGGAGTACTTATCGCCACCGGCGCGCCGGGGCAATTCACATTAAGAACAGGCCGGCCGAGTGTTGCCGCGCGGCAACGGACCGCTTTTCGGCCGGCAAAGCGCGCGCGGCGGACCGACGACCGGCCGCAGCTCCGCGTTCGCTATTCGTTCGATTACACCTTTTGTTTTCCCTACAAATTGAAAGCATTCCAGCCAGCGTTCGTTAACCTTTTGCGTTATCGAATTATTTGACACGCCCGATGCAGTCTTTTCCGCAACACGGCCGCAATGGGCGAGGAGCCCGCGGCGATAGGAAAAGACAATGTTGTGGCATCATCACAAAGACGCTCTGGTCCGCCATGCACGGCGGTTCGTCCGCGATACCGAGGGCAACTTTGCGGTCATCTTCGCCGCCTGCCTGCTGCCCCTCCTCCTGATGATCGGCATGGCGACGGACTACACCTACTCCAGCCGCATTCGCAACGACCTGCAGGTCGCGGTCGACGCGGCGACCCTTGCCGCGACCAAGGCGGCGAGCGCCGGCGAGACCGACCTTGCCGAGTTGAAGCGGGTCGCCAACGAGTCCCTTCATGCCAACTTCACGGACGGCACCGCCGACGACATTGAAATCGTCGTCACCTTCGATCCGGACACCGGCGCGGTGAAGGTCGTGGCGAACACGAAAACCAATACCGCCTTCATGAAGCTCGCCCATTTCGACACGCTCGACATCCAGGTCGAAGCCGAGGCGGTCGCCGCCGGCGCCAATGCCGAGGTGGCGATGGTGCTCGACGTCACCGGCTCCATGGGCGGATCGAAGATCTCGAACCTGAAAACCGCGGCCAAGGATCTGGTCGACACGCTGCTGGAAGCCGACGGCGAGGACAAGGGCATCAAGGTCTCCATGGTGCCCTACGCCTACTCGGTCAATATCGGCAAGGACGCCAAGTCAAAAGTAGTCGACCCCGCCGGAGACGACTGGGAAGGCTTTCTGGAAAACCTCGCCGACGTTCTTGGCGTCGACCCGGATGACGACGGGCACGACAATGGCTGGGGCGGCCGTTGGAGTTGGGGCGGCGGCTGGGACTACAGGACCGAGGAAGAGATCTATTACGACGACGTCGTCGACAAAAAAGCCTTCCGCGACACCTATTCGTGCGTGACGGAGCGCGGCGGCGCAGAGAAGCTGAAGGACGACGATGATCTGGTCGGCAGTCCGATCCTCGACATGACCCGGAACTGCCCAAACACCGAGGTCGTGCCGCTGACGACCAACCCGTCAAAGCTGAAGACCAAGATCAATACCCTCAACGCCAATGGCGGCACGGCCGGCCATATCGGCCTCGCCTGGGGCTGGTACACGATCTCGCCGACCCTTGCCGATACCTTCTGGCCATCCAATCAATATTCGCCGGCGCCCTACGAGGCCGATGCGTCGCAAGACGAAAAGACGCTGAAGGTCCTGGTGCTGATGACCGACGGCGAGTTCAACACTCAGTATCTCGGCGATTCCTCCCGTAATCAGGCGCTTGATCTGTGCGACTCCATCAAGGCGAAGGACGTGCTGGTCTACACGGTCGGCTTCCAGGCGCCGAGTTCGGCGCTGCAGATGCTGAAGCAGTGCGCCACCAAGACCTCCTACTTCTTCGATGCCAACAGTGGCTCGGAGCTGATTGCGGCCTTCAACAAGATCGCCGCGGAGACCAAGAAAATGCGGCTCTCCATGTAACCGCGGCTCCCCCTCAAGGGAGACGAGGCCATGCGGTTGCCGGCGGGCGGGGGCCAACCCCGCCCGTCTTTTTTCATCCGCAGTCGTTCAAATGGTGATGTCGACGAACCGGCCCGGCGCAAACGCCTCTTCGGTGCCGCGTTCATTTGCCGGCGTCGAGCGGGCAAGGGCGTTCAGCTCCTGCAGCCTTGCGAGCGGCGCTTCCTCGGGATCGAAGGGTTTTTGCCGGACCTCAGCGGGCCGTTCGTCGCTTTGGGTCGCCGCCTCCTGCCGGGAGGCCGACGGCCGTTCCGCCTCGGCGGGGCCTTCGGAGGCCTGGAGCGCGCGCAATTCGGCCTGCAGCTCCTTGACCCGGTCCTCCGCGTCTTCCTTGTCGCCCTCGCAGGTGGCGCATTGCGCCTCGGTCTGCGCAGACGTGATCTCCGCGGTGATGCGGGCGATTTCCCGGGCCGTGTCCGATTGCTCACCGCCGCTTTGCTGTGGGAAGCTGGCGGATGTAAAAGCAGCGGATGAAAGAACGCCCAAGTCCATGGCTGCCGGTTCAAGCTCGCTACGCACTCACGGAGCCGGACCAGTCTTCGCCCGGCAAACGAGATGCAAGTGTAGCGGGCAGGACTTAACGAAATGCAGCACTGCCGCCCGCCGGACCGCGGCGGGCGCAACCAGGAGGCCGGAAAACACATGGAAAAGGTCCGCTGGGGCATCCTGTCGACGGCAAAGATCGGCCTTGAGAAGGTCATTCCCGCCATCAAGCGCTCGCGCCACGGCGTTGTGGCCGCGATCGCCTCGCGCGCACCCGGCCCCGCCGAGGAGGCCGCAAAGGCGCTCGGCATCGACACCGCCTACGGCTCCTACGAGGAACTGCTCGCCGACCCGGACATCGACGCCGTCTACAACCCGCTGCCGAACCACCTGCATGTGCCGGTGACGCTGGCCGCGGCCCGCGCCGGCAAGCACGTCCTTTGCGAAAAGCCGATTGCGCTGACGGCGGCGGAGGCCGAGGAGCTGAAGAGCGTGCCGAAGGACCGGCTGGTGATGGAGGCTTTCATGGTGCGCTTCCATCCGCAATGGCTGCGGCTCAGGGAGCTTGTGCGCTCCGGTGCCCTCGGCGAGGTCTGGGCGGTGCAGTCGTTCTTTTCCTATTCCAACCGCAATCCGGACGACATCCGCAACAGGGCCGAGATCGGCGGCGGCGCACTCTACGATATCGGCTGCTACCCGGTGACGGCCGGCCGGTTCGTGTTCGAAGCCGAGCCGGTGCGCGTCGTCTCGCTCGTCGAGCGGGATCCCGATTTCGGCACCGACCGGCTGTCGAGCGCGCTCATCGATTTCGGCGCCGGGCGGCGGCTCGACTTCACCGTCTCCACCCAGGCAACGCCCTATCAGCGCCTGCAGGTCGTGGGCACCAAAAAGCGGGCCGAAGTGCTCATCCCCTATAACGCACCCCAAGGCGCGGAGGCGCTGCTGCGGCTCGACGACGGCTCGACGCTCGGCGACGGCGCGGGAGTTTTGGAGACCGTGCCGGCCTCGGATCAGTATGCCGAGGAGGCGGACGCCTTCGCCCTGGCGGTGAGGGGCGAGACCGAGCTTCCCTACGGCGTCGACGACGCCATCGCCAACATGCGCGTCCTCGATGCGCTGTTCCGGTCGGAAAAATCCAACGCGTGGGAGACGGTCGGCGGGTAGCACCTCCCTTTCGATCCTACTCTCCGCGTCATTGCCGGGCTTGACCCGGCAATCCATAGGGCATTGATTTCAATAACGAAAGCCGATGTGAGTGGCGAGGCCTCATGGATCGCCGGGTCAAGCCCGGTGATGACGCGGAGTGAAGGGAGGCGCGTGCGCGAGAGCCGCGGACGCACGCTACAGAACCAGCCGCCGCGAGATGCCTTTCCTCTTGCGTAAAAGTCACCTCGGTACGGGCGCCGCCTTGCCCGTCGCCGCAGCTTCCGCCTCATCCAGCGGGTACCAGTACGCCGCCTTTTCGGCGTCGCGCGCGATGACCACGAACTGGTTCGCAAACACCCGGTAGGGGTGGCTCCAGAAGCCGTCGGGCCATTTCACCCGGACCTCCGCCCGTTCCGCCGTGCCGAGGCCGACATGGACCCAGCCGGCGCTGCCGGACGCATGGCCGCCGCCGACGGCGAGCTTGCGGATCATGGAGTGGTTGCCGGTCTTGACGTTGAGGATGGCGCCGATGCCGTTGCGGTTGGGCGCGGGCTGGGCGAGGCGGATGTGCAGCCAGTTGCCGAGGGGGCGGGTGGTGTCGCCAACCCTGGCGCCGCAATTGCGAAAGACGCTGACCGGTTTGCTGCGATTGACGACGACGAGGTCGAGGGCGCCGTCGAGATTAAGGTCGACGACGGCAGCGCCCCTGCCCTTCCGCGGCAGCGCGATGCCGGCCTCTGCTCCCGCTTCGGCAAACGTGTCGTCCCAGCGGGCGAGCAGGAGGTTGTCCGGGTCGGTAGCGGCGAAATCGGGCATCGCCTCGACATTGCCCTTGGCGATGAAGAGGTCGAGCAGGCTGTCATTGTTGATGTCGGCGAATTCGGAGTGCCAGCCGGTTGAGGGGCGCCGGTCGCCGCCGGCATAGGGCCGGTGGGCGGTGGCGCCGCGCTCAAAGGCGATGTCGCGATAGACCGGCCGGTCTTCCTCCGCCTCGCGGTCGAGGGTCTGGATCTTGGTGTCGCCCATGGAGGTCAGCGCGTATTCCGGATAGCCGTCGGCGTCGAGGTCGCCCTCGGTGATGCCCATGCCCCAGATGCGCAGCGTCTGCCAGCCGTCGGAGCGGGTGTAGAGCGTCGGCGGGCGGCCCGGCGGCACGTGCCAGAGCTGCTCCTCGCCGCCGCGGTAATATTGCCGGTCGTTGGAAACGCGCAGCGACGGCTCCCCGGAGCGGTTCCAGTCGGTAAAAAGCATGGAGAGAGCGCAGTAGCCGGGCGAGAGGGTCAGCGGGTCGCCATAGTCGGGGCGCTCGCCCGGACCGGACCGCATGAGCGCGTTGTCGTGGCAGGTGCCCCAAGGCGAGCCCGGCGCGGAGCGGTCCACATAGTTGCCGAAGGCGAGCGTCGGAAACTTTTTTTCCGCCTCCCAGATGGCGGAAAAGGCCGTCGTCCAGGCCCGGCCGCCGTCAAAAGCCCAGGCGCGGTTGGCAACAGCGAAGGAGCAGTCCGAGCCGCCCTTCAGCAAGACATTGCGGCCGAGCCGCAGGACGGCGAGGTCCATATGGCCGTCATCGTCGATGTCGAGCGGGTAGGCGCCGAGGACGTTCGTCAGATACCGCTCGCCGATGTCGAGGGCGACCGGCTCGAACTGCAATTCCCCGCCGATCTTCGAGCGGTTCCGGTAGAGTTTCGCGGCTTCCTTGCCGCCGGCAAAGAAGAGGTCGGGCTTCCTGTCGCCGTCGCAATCGAAGCTGGCAACGCCGCCGCCGACGAAGAATTCCCAGGGGCCGGTATAGCTGTGGTCGATGCCGGCGGCCTTCGCCTCCTCGTGCATGACGGGGATGTCGGCTGTGATTTTTGCCTCGTCGGCGGCGCGGGGCGCGGAAGCTGCAAAAACCGCCAAGGTGGCGGCAAGGCAGAGACGGATCAGCGACCAGCTCATCGGGCGATCCCCAGCGTCTTCAGAAACGCAATGAGGCTTCCGCGCTCTTCGTCGCTCAAAGCCACATAGGCATCGCGCGCGGCGCGGCCGGCGCCGCCATGGGCGCGGATGGTCTCGTCGAGGGTCGTCAGGTCGCCGCGGTGGCCGTAGGGCGCCGTGTCGGCGATGCCCCAGAGTTCGGCGGTCAGGAACACGTCGGCCTCGACGAAGCGCTGGGCGAGCAACTCGTTGGCGAAATGATCGACCTGGTTGTCGGCGATGCGGTGGCGCTTCAGGTCGCCGAAGACCGGGATCAGCCAGGCGCCGCGCTCGTCGCGCTTCAGGTGCCTGGCGAAGGGCAATTGCGCGAGGTCGATGGCGCCGGGCGCTGCGACGTCCCCTTGACGTAAGGTGCCGGCCGTGTCGTTCGGGCCGGGATCGTCGAAGATCAGGCTGTTCAGCGGCAGGGTCGGCCGGTGGCACTCCGCGCAGCCGATGTCGGTAAAGACCGTCTCGCCCTTTTTCGCCGCCGCCTGCCAGGCCCCGCTCTCCGGCGTCTTTTGCTCCGGCGGCGGCAGGGTCGCCTGGAAGGCAACAAAGGCCGAGACGTCGCCGGCGCTCATCTCGCTCAAAACCCCGTCCTCGTCGAAATCCTCCGTGCCGGTCCAGCGGGTGCCGAAGCGCTCGTCGGGCTGGATGCCGTGGTGCTGGTTGAGGGCGTTGATGGTGAACTGGCGGAGCGAGGCAAAAACGCCCTTCTGGCTGAACGGGCGGATGACGAGGTCGGTGTCGACGCCGTCGAATTCGGAGACGTCGACCGCGCCGTCCGGCGACGCCGTCAGCCTGCCGAAATCGACGCCCTTGGTGGCAAGCGCGACGGTCACCGGCTCACCTGACCGTCGCGCCGCGAGCAGCGCTGCATGGCGCTGGGCCTTGAGGTCTGCCGTCATCTCCCGGGCGAGCAGCTCGAGCAGTCCCGAGCCGAAGAGGTGGGGGGTGCCACGCTCGTTGGAGAATTGCGGCGCGGTGCTGTCGAAGTCGGCGCTTTCAAAGCCCTCGGAGACGAAGACATTGGCGGTGAAGTCGCCGGCGCCGCCAGGTTCAGGCACGTTGTGGCAGGAGGTGCAGGCATTGGCGTCGGGCCCGAAGGTGCGCGCGAAGGTCTCGCGCACCGGCCGCTTCTTCTTGGTCGGGATGATCGCCTGGGTGGCGGCAGGCCGGCCGGCCCCGTCATGGACGGTAAAGCGGGCCTCGAACAGGATCTTGCCGTGCTCGACGACGGTCTTCAGGCGATCCCCATCGAGCGCACCGGTAACACTCTGCAGCCCCAGATGCGCCGGCATCGCCTTTTCGATCCACACCGGCTCTTCGGCCCGCGCCGCGGCGGCAAGACACACCGCAACTGCGGCCAAAAGGGCACAGCGGCCGATCCTCCCCATGGCGTTCCCGTCGTCTTTTTTCATTGCCCGGCATTCTAGCGACGTTTGCGGGCGATGCCAGTCACGGATGTGCGTTCGGTTTCCTTCTCGCCCGAACATGCAATAGCGTGCGGACCTCATTTCAAAAAACGGGAGACTTTTTCGTGACGCCATCCTTTTTGAGCTACGAGGACACCTATGACGCGCTTTCCTGGGAGGGGGCGGTGGAGGCCCTTCGGGCCGGGCATCTGCGGGCGAAGGCCGAGGTCGGCGACGTCTTTTTGGGACCCTCGGACGGCACGTTGCTTACCCGCGCGGCCTATGTCCCGGGGCTCGGCTATGGGGTCAAGGCGGTGACGGTCTTCGGCGAGAACCCGGCGCGCGGGCTGCCGACGGTGCAGGGCGCGATGTTCTTCTATGAGCCGGGCGAAGGCCGCATCGAGGCGGTAATCGACAGCCGCCTCGTCACCGAGTTCAAGACCGCCGGCGATTCCGTCCTTGGCGCGAGGCTGCTGGCGCGGCCGGACAGCAAGGAACTCCTCATCGTCGGCGCCGGCACCGTGGCGCGCAGCCTCGTCCATGCCTATTCGGCGATTTTTCCGAAGCTGGAGCGGATATCGATCTGGGCGCGCCGGGGCGAACAGGCCGAGACGCTGGCGGCCGAGTTTGCCGGCCATGCCATTAAGGTCGCCGCCGCGCCGGACCTTGCCGCTGCCGCCAAAAAAGCCGACATCATCGCAACGGCGACCATGGCGACAGCGCCTATCCTGCGCCGCGACTGGGTCCGTCCCGGCACCCATATCGACCTCATCGGCGCCTTCAAGCCGGACATGCGCGAGGCGGACGACGCCCTGATCGCCGAGGGCCGCCTCTTCGTCGACAGCCGCGAGACCACCATCCACCATATCGGCGAACTGATGATGCCAATTGCCGCCGGGGTGATATCGGAGGACGCCGTCCTCGCCGACTTCTACGACCTCATCGCGGCCGGTGCACCGGGGCGCACGGGCGATGACGAGATCACCGTCTTCAAGAACGGCGGCGGCGCCCATCTCGACCTGATGACGGCCGACTACATCGTCAGGGCCGTGAAGGACGCAGGATAAGACCTCACAAGCCGTACTGGTACTTCACGCGAAGGTCGAGGGCGAGCGGGCGCGAGCCGAGGATCGGCGGGCGGGGGACGACGCCGCTGGCGGCCAGCACCGCCTGGCGGGCGTCGGCGTCGAGGGTGGCGTCGCCCGAGCTTTGCAGCATGTGGACGTTGCTGAAGGCGCCGGCCGCGTCGATGGTCAGGGCGAAGCGGGCGTTGCCGGCAAGGGCGCCCGCGGCACCGGCCGCCATGCGGCGGGCGTGGACGGCGTCGGAGACGTCTTCCAGGTAATCGTTGAGGGCGCGGCGGCGGCGGTCGGCGCGGGCGGCGCTGCTCTCGCGCGCCGGGGCCTGTTCTTCCAGGGTGATCGGCGCGGCAAGGCTCATGGCGACGTCGGGGGCGGAAAAATCGACGACGATCATGTCGTCGCCGGCCATCTCAGTCTCGGTCGCGGGAAAGCCGCCGAGGATGAGCCAGTGGGCGGCGAGCGAGATGGCGATCGCCGCGGCGATGCGCTCGCCGTCAGTCACGGCAGTGTCTCCGGCGGGGTGCCGGCCGCGGCGTGGCGCGCCGGCTTGGTGGCGATGACGAGGCGGTCGCCGCCATTCTCGCGGATGGTGCTGACGGCGGCGAGGAACCGGCCGACGGAGGCGTCGCGGTCGGCCTTCAGGACGATCTGCATGCCGCCGGGCACTTCCCTTGCGTCCTTCACCTTGAAGCCGAGCTCGCGCAAATCGATCGGCTCGGTGTCGGCCAGGAGGCTGCCGTCGGCACCGAGCACGATCTCCAGCGTGCGGCCGGCATAGGTGCGGGCAATCTCCGACTTCGGCAGGTTCATGTCGACGCCATGGGTGGTGAAGGCGGCGGCGATGACGAAGAAGATCAGGAGGATGAAGACCACGTCGAGGATCGGCGTGACGTCCGGCAGATTGCCGTCGCGCGGCTTTTGCCGCAGCGGGATCATATCGCCCTCGCCGCAGGCGCCGCCTCGGTCATCAGCACGCGGTTGGAGAGCCGCGACAGGGCGAAGGCCACCTGCTCCTCGCGGCGCAGGAACCCGCTCTGGGCGATCACCGCGGGAATGGCGATGACGAGGCCAGCAGCGGTCGTCAGCAGGGCCTGCCAGATGCCGTCGGCAAGCAGCGTCATGTCGATGGCGCCGCTTGCCGAGGCGAGGCGCGAGAAGGTCTGGATCATGCCGATGACGGTGCCGAGAAGGCCGAGCAGCGGCGCCACCCGGGCGGCCATGCCGAGGAAGCCGATGCGGCGGTCGAGGCCGCGCACGATTTCCTCGATGGCGATCGTCGCCCGGCCTTCCCGGACGCTCGCCGCGCCGCGACCGAGGAGGGCTTCGACCAGCGGGCGCAGTGGCGGGCTCTTTTCCGCGGCAGCGACAAGCGTCTCGTCCGTGTTCTCGCCGCGGGCGGCCGCTTCCAGGCGCCGTTCCATGTCGGCATCGAACAGCGGCAGGGTGGTGAACACCAGGAGCCGGTCGAGGATGATCGCGACGACGAGGACGGAAAGCGCGATCAGCGGCCACATGACGAGGCCGCCGTCTTCAATGAACCACATGGGGGGACTCCAGGTCTTGTGACTCCAGTTCGGGGGCCTCTTCTGTCAGGGGAGCCCAATGGGCGCTGAGGTCCGGGCTGTCGACGCCCCTGCCGATGACGATCAGGAAGGGTGGCTCGGTGACGGGGCGCTCCGGCGCCACGAACTCGGCATGGCCGGGGACGAACTGCAGGATCTGCGGCTCGTCGACGCCCTTCAGCTTGACCACGCCCTTCACCCGGTCGACGGCGTCCGGGCAGTCGACGAGGAGGCGTGAGAGGACGTCGATGTCGACCTCGTCGGGCAGGATAAGCTTGAGGTACGAAAAGCCTTCGCCGAGATGGGAGGCGTGGTCGTGGGCGTGGTCGTGGGCGTGGGCGTGATGATGGCCGCGCCCATGTTCCTGGCAGTGCCCGCCGCCGTGGCCGTGGTCGTGATGGCCGGCGCAGCACTGGCCGTGGTCGTCGCCGTGGTGACCGTCGCATTCGCCATGCTCGTGGCCGTGGCCCCCGCCGCCGCAATCGCCGTGGCCGTGGCCCTCACCATGCGCGTGGCCGCAGCAGCAGGAGACCTCGGCCTCTTCCTCTTCCGCGAGCAGTTGCGCGAAGCCTGCGCCCAGGAGCTTCGGGTTGACCCGGCCCTGGCGCGCCTCGATGACGCTGGAGCCGGCGTTGCGGCGCGCAAGGTCGGCGTGGATGGCGACGAGCGTTTCGTCATCGACGAGGTCGCATTTGTTGAGGACGAGGGTGTCGGCGGCGGCGATCTGGCCGCTAGCGATCTCCGATGTGTCGATGGTCTCGAAATAGCGCGCGGCATCGACGACCGTGACGACGGCCTCCAGGCGGACGAGGTCGTCGAGGTCGCGCAGCTCCTCCACCATGTTGAGCGGATTGGCGAGGCCGGTGGTCTCAAGGACGATCATGTCGGGCGCGAACCGCTCCTTCAGGGTGCGGATCGCCGGGCCGAGCGCGCCCGCAAGCGTGCAGCAGACGCAGCCGGCATCGACGGCCATCACCGACTCGTCGCCTTCCAGCAGCATGGCGTCGACGCCGGTCTCGCCGAGTTCGTTCTGGATCACGGTGACGAGCTCGTTGCGGCCGACATGGTACTCGATGAACTGGTTGAGGAACGAGGTCTTGCCGGAACCGAGGAAGCCGGACAGGACGATGAGGCGCGGCCGGTCACCGTAACTCTCGGGGCGCTCCGTCGCCGGCACCAGCGGGATCGGGTCGCGGCGGTAGCGGTCGAGACCTGCATCCGCCCGGGTGTGGGCGCCGAGGGGTTCCAGGCAGCGGCCGAGGGCGGACGCCTCGCCCCAGACCAGGCGGTCGGTGTCGCGGCAGGCGACGGCGGCAGCGACCGGGGTGAGGGTTCCGTCCGCGCGGCAAAGGGTGATCGAAGACGGGGCCTCATAGGCGACGATCCGCGACGGCGCGGCGCCGGAGGAGACGGTGAGGCCGGCGGCGAGCACCGCGGCGAGGTCGCGGGCGATCTCGAACGCCGGAAGGTCCTCGTCGGCAGCGCCGGGTTCGACGACGAAGCCGCCGCCGGGCGCAGCAATGCCGGCCTCCGACAGCACGCGCCGGCGACGCTCGGCGGTCAGCGCCAGGCCGATGGCGGCGCCGTCGGCGGAGACGGCAAGGCGGAGCGATGCGATGGAGAAGGCGGCGATCAGGTCCGGATGGGCGGGAAAGTCGCGCAGCCGCTCCGGCGTGCCGGCGTCGGACGCGAGGATGGCGGCGGAAATCGCGAAGCTGTCGAGGAGCGGCTCGTCCGCATCGGGGAAATAGCAAAGGGTGTAGTCGACGGTGGCGGGATCGCCGTCAGTGGCGACGGTCGCGGGGATGAGGCCGTAGACGCCGGGACGCCTGTCGATGCGGCAGGTGAAGGCGCGCGGGTCGCTGTCGCATTGGGACAGGCCAAGCCAGCCTTCGGCGCGGCGGAAGCGGGCGTCCATGCAGGCGGCGGTCATCCAGCTTCGCGGCAGGCCGGCAAGGGCGTCTTTGGAAAGGCCCTTCGGGCCGGCGGGGCCGAACAGGCGGGGAAACAGGGAAGCAGTCATTTTCTTCTTGGCTCCCGGGAGGTGGGAGGTGGGGCCGCGCCGAAAAAGGCGCGACCCCGGTTGGCGGAGGAAGGCGATCAGAAAGTGATGGTGTCGCCGTTGCCGAGATAGTCCGGCGAGGAGGTCCGGAAGCGGGCCGTGCCCTGGACCACCGGATAACCGGCCTCGATGAACTTCTTGGCCGTCAGGTGGCCGGTGCAGTGGTTGCAGCCGACGCGCTCGAAGTCCCACTTGCCGAGGGAGATGACGAGATCGTCGTATTTCGGATCCCAGTCCTCGAAGGGCGAGATGTGCAGGCCGCCATAGACGCCGTAGAAGCGGTCATTGTCGTATTTCAGCTTCTGGTGCGCCGTGGAGGTCATCTGCAGGATGCCCTGGTGGTTGCAGCCGGAGATGAGGACGAGGCCCTTGTCCTTGATGTTGAAGGCCAGCGACACCTCGCCGTAGACCCGGGTGATGATCGGCACGTTGAACTTGATCGCCATCATGCCCGGACGGATCTGGGTCAGTTCCTTGTCGATGACCTTGAGGTCGCCCTCATAGCCGCTGTCCTTGATGTATTGCATCCCCTCCTCGTAGAAGCCGTCATGGGCGTAGGTGGGGATCTTGTTGTTGTATTTCATGACCACCGGGAAGCCCCAGAAATGGTCGAAATGCTCGTGGCTGAGGATCAGCGCCTCGATCTCGCCCGCCGCCAGCATCTGGTCGATGGCCTCGCGCTTGAAGCTCTGGTCCATCCAGTCGTAGGACCAGCCGGCGTCGAGCAGGTATTTGTGTTTCGAGCCGTCGAGATCCTCGACCTCGATGAGGCAGGAGTAGCCGCCCGGATTGTCCGGGTGCAGCGACAGCTTCTGCTGGGTCGCCCAGGCTTCCTCCAGGTCGCCGGGGATCATCTTCTTGATGGAGTCGATGCCGTCCTTGTAGGAGCCTTGCGCAACGCCCTTGCCGTTGCCGAAGGGCGGCCAGTTGATGGAGTACTGGTCGACCAGGAGGCCACCGGCGGCGTGGATGTCGCCGACGAGGTGGGCGTTGTTGAACCAGCTCGTCTCGGAGATCGAGGTCACCTTGACGCTGCGGCAGGCTCCGAAGTCCGCCTGCTCGCGGTTCACCTTGGACATCCGGCTGTAGGCCAGCGGCGAGTAGGAATAGGCACCCATTCCAAGGAGTGTTCCGCCGATCGCACCGGTGGCGGCGCCTTTGACGAAATCGCGCCGGGTGGGGGTTTTCTGTTCGGACATAACGGTTCTCCTTCCTCGCCCTATTTGACGATCGTCACGGTCTCGCCGATCCACGGCAGGACGGTAATGACGGCGAAGTAGACGGCGGCACCGGCGGCTGCGCCTGCGAGCAGGCCCTTGCCGAGGCTCGGCGTCCAGCGGACGTCGCTTGCGACCACTTCATTGCGGGTTTCTTCAAGTTCTTCGGCGGTCTTCGGCACGGCCTTCCAGCCCGGCCAGCCGTCCATGAACCACATGTTGATCAGGAAGATGTTGATCAGCCAGATCGTCGGGATCATCGGGAACTGCTGGGGATGCGAGAAGCCCTTCTGGGTGCCGAGGAAGAGGTGGGCGGTCTTGTAGTAGATGATGTAGACGGCCGCACCGATCGCCAGGCTGATCAGGGTGCGCAGGAGCACGTTGACCGGACGGGAGAACTTGGTCGGCCAGTTGCCGCCGTAGAACGACAGGTAGAGGACGCCGACGAGCCAGAAGATCGCGGTCTCGCCCACATGCAGCCAGCGCCAGTCGGGAGCCATCTCACGACGCGTGCCGCGGATCGCCTCGCCCCAGACCAGGTCCTGCGCGTAGTACAGGAAGAAGCACATGCAAAGGGCGACGAGGATGATGCCGAAGAACGACGAGGTGCGACGCAGCCAGTCGGTCTGGATCAGGTTGAACGGATAGCGCTGCCAGATGCTCTCATAGACCCAGACAACGACCGTGCAGCACATGATCCAGGCGATGTGGAAGTTGCCGGAAACGGTGTTGGCGAAGCCTTCCCAGTACGGCGGCGTGATCGCGGTGTACTGCTGCCACGGGTAGAACAGGATCGCCATGTGCGAATGCATGGTCAAAAGGTAGACGATCATCGACAGGAAGAAGGTGACGATGACGATGGTGATGCCGCGGGTCGGCTGGGTCAGCTTCTGCCAGGGCGCGTTTTCGCACGCGACGACCCAGCTCGGCGACAGCCAGGAGGCGATCGCTGCGAACATCATGACCGCTTCGGCGGCGTATTCGATCGAGTAGAAGTCGGTCAGCCCCATGGCCATCAGGCGGTCGGGGTTGAAGTAGGCGATGCCGAAATTGCCAAGGATCTCGATGAAGAAGCCCTTGATCAGCAGAAGCATCGCGGCGACGCTGACCGCGGTCAGAACGACGCCCTTCAGCAGCGGATGGGCGCTGTTGAGCCAGGTGCGCTTGAACGGCCAGAAATCGAAGATGTAGGCCAGCCAGATGAACAGGATCAGCAGCCAGCGGCAGACCATGTAGCCCACATAGGGGGTGTACATGCGCATGATGCCGCGGGGATCCTGGAAGATCCACCAGGTGGCGTAGAAGAACCCAGCAATCAGCAGGGTGTTGACGATGGCCGGCCAGGGCCCGCTCCACCGTTTGACGAGTTTGCGGCTTTCAAGGTAACTTACCGCTTGATTGTCCACTTGCATGGATCAACCCTCCTTCGATGTGGACAGTCAGGTGTGGGGGGACGACTTGCCGGTACGGCCCCCGCACCCTCTCTCTCCGGTTTTAAAAACTCTCCCTTTCCTCCTCGCCGAGCAGCGTCTCAAGCTGCGCGGGGTCGATCGTTGCCGGGTCGAGGCCCGCGGCCATCGCCGCCCGGAACAGGCGGTCGCGCGCCGCATCGACGGGCGCGGCGATCCGCATCGGCTCCGGCGCGGCTGCGTGACCGGCGTTGAGGCGATTGAGGCCGAACAGGAATTCACGGCGGTTCATTGGTCCTGGCTCCTTGCCGGGACGGCGTCCTTCGCCGGAAAGCCGAGCAGGTCCGCAAAGGCTTCCAGGCAATGGGCGGCGAGCACGCGGGCGCGCTCTGCGTCATGGCTCTGGACGGCCTGCAGGAGCCCGACATGTAGCGGAAAGAACGCATCGATATGGGGCTGGTCGAGCTCGCCGAGGGTGGTCGGCAACTGGTCGCTGGCGGCGATCTCGCGGATCAGCAGGACGAAATAGGGATTGCCGGCGAGGTCGGCGAGAATGCCGGAGAAGGACAGGAAGATCTGCGCCGTCAGGGCGCCGTCGCGGTTGACGAGGGCGCGGCCGAGCCGGGTCGTCAGGGTCTGCAGGGCCTGGCCCTTTTCCGGCGTGCAGCGGATGGCGGCGCGGGCGGCCAGTTGCGGCGCGACGAGGCCGAGAGCCTCCAGCGCGTCGCCCGGCGCGCCCTTCCTGCGCAGGGAATTCCAGGTGATCGCGGAGGCATCGCGCAGGTAGCAGCCGCTGCGGCCGCGAATCTCGATGCGTCCGGCGGCGGCGAGCGCGATCAGGGTCTCGCGGACGGTGTTGCGGCTGACCGAGAGCTGCTCGGCGAGGCTGCGCTCGCTCGGCAACCTGTCGCCCGCCTTCAGGTGCAGGGAGTCGATGACGGTGAGCAGGCTGTCGAGGCAGGGATGTGCCATTTCCGGTGTCCGTGTGGTCCAACCAATTTTCGCATTCAAGGCGGTTGGTAACGCGATACCGTCGAACTAGATCAGAAATTCGACGGTTCGCAAGAATGAATCAGCATCTGGCTGGGCCAATCAGAAATCGAATTTCGACCAAAGGCGGAGAACCGGGCCAAAATCCCGGAACTCTGCCGGAATTTTAAGACTCCCGACAATGATGTTTTGTTGGACCAGATTGTCGCAGAAGCTCGTTCCGCGCCTTTTCCGGGCGCGATTGATGGCCGGGACGCCGTCCCTGGCAACCAGTTTGCGGGCGCCGAGATCGGGTTTTCGGGCTTCTCGCGCGCAAGGGATGCCGGCGGCTCCGGCGGCCGGGCCGCCGATCAGGCCGGCGTCCTCTGCTGGGTGAGATCGCCGACGATGCGCGGCAGGTGCGGCCAGAGGCTTTCGGCGAGGCCCAGATAGGGCTGGATGTTGTCCGGCGAGAACGCGTTCGGCGTGGTGGAGCAGAAGATGACGACGTCGCGCAGCACGTTCTCGTGGAAGAACGGCACCGCGAAATAGGAGCGGATGCCGTGCGGGATGAACAGCGCCCAGTCGATCGGCTTGATGCTCTTGGAGGTGTCCTCGACGATCAGGTGATCGAGGTTGTAGAGGACGATGTTCTCCGCAATCGAGCCCGGATAGGGGTGGGTGTTGTTCTTCTGGATGTCCTTGAACGCGGCGCCGACGCCGGTCACGATCACGTTGCCCTTGGAAATGAAGATCTGGGACAGGAGCGCGGCATCGGCACGGCCGGTCTCCGGCTGGTGGTCGAGGATGACGGTCAGGAGGTCGGCAAGGGACTTCGCCGACTTCAGGCGGCGCTGGCCGTCCTTGCACAGCACCGGCCGGGCGGCGGGCTCTGCGACGGCTGCCTGGTGGCGCGGCGTCAGCGAGAACCACAGCAGATGGCGGCCGTCCCGGTCATAGGCGCGGACGCGCGCCGTGCAGGCGAGCGTCTCGCCGGTCGCGGTGCGGATTTCCAGAAGCCCATTCCAGGACAGGTCGAACAGCAGCCGCTCGTAGATGTCGCGCAGATAGGCGTCCGGGTTGCCGGCCAGCAGATCGGCGACGCCGGTCTGGCGCTCGTCCGGATCGATGCCGAGGCGGATGCGGGCCGCCTCGTTGGCGGCGACCACCTGGCGGCTGCCGACATGGACCATGAACACCGGATTGGAAAACAGCTCCACGTGCTCGGCGAGCCCTGCCTGCGAGCCGCGCTTCAGGATGGCGTTGGCGAGCGAGGTGCAGTCGGCGAGGAGCCCGATATAGCAGAAGGTCATCTCCGGATCGGGCGAGCCGAGGATGTAGAGCCAGCGCATGACGCCGTCGCGGCCGCGGGCGCGGATCACCTCCGACACCGGCTGGCGCTGGTGCAGCCGCTCCTGGAAACGGGCGAACACGGAGCGGTCGTCCTCGGCCAGCATCTCTTCGGCCCCGGCGGCGTCCTGCAGGAGCTGGGCGACGCCCTCCTCCAGCCCCGGAATGACGTGCTCGTTGAGGAAGTTGATCTCGTTCTTGACGAGATCGGCGCGCCAGATCACCGCCGGCAGGGTCGCCCCGGTGTCCGCCGCAAAGCTCTGCAGCAGGAAGTCGAAGGCGGAATCGTTGATATGCGGGGTCTGGTTCATATCCGTGCCGGTGTGGGTGACCGAACAGCCACTTTTGGACGCCGGGCGAAGCGTGTCAACCGAACGCTATGGCGCGGGCGCTCGGCCAGGTTGTCCAAGGCGATGCCGACTGTGTGTGGTTAATTGTCGATTAACTACGATCTTGGTAAGGGTAATTACCAGTCGCAAACATTCGGGGTCACTCAGTTGGATATCGCCAGCGTGCAGGAAGAAACGTCAACCCACTCTGCTTCGGGTCAGGTCAAGGCAAGCCGCGAAAGGGCTTCGGAACTTCTGTCGGAGTCCGCCCACCTGATATCCGTTTCCAAGAAACTGCGTGCCGAAGCCGCCCTGATCCGCGAGAACGCCCGCACCTTCCGTGCCTCGTGCTAAGGCATGTTGTGTTTCATCTGAAACGCGCAACATGCCTTAGGGCTTTGTTTTAACGCGGTTTCTCGTCCAGGAAGTCGGCCGGCTTTATGGCAATGTGCTTTCGGCCGGACGTCCGTACCGAGCGACGAAGACCATCCGATCCCCCGGCGAAACGGGGAGCGCCCTGCGCCGGCCGCCCGGCGTCACAGATAGGCGGCGACGATGTCCTTGAAGGTCTTCAGGTTGATGTGGACCTTGTCGAGGCAGTCGTCGGCCTCGAATTCGTCGAGCTGGTCGAAGACCGGGTCCTGGATATCCGACGAAATCACGACGATCTTGCCGGCAAAGCCCTTGCCGCGGAGCTTCGGCACGGTCTGCCGGTAGTCGGTGTAGGGCGGCAGGCGGCTGTCGAGGAAAATCACCGCCACATTGTCCTTCTGCATCTCGTCGAGAGCATGCTGCAAGGACATGGCGTGCCGGACGTCGACGTCGCTCAGGGTCATTGAAAAACACTCGATCAGCTTGTGCTGATGCTCATTGTCGTCGACGAAGAGAATGGTCGGCCGCATGAACACGCACCTCCGCATCTGGAAAAAGGTTTGCATTGCCCGGACCGGCGGCCCGGCCGTCGAAACTCAACTGCACTGCCGGACGAGGATGCGCCCGCCGTCCGTCTCGCTCACACAGGCGAGATCGTTCACTACTTCACAGATACGCTCCAGGGCCGCCCCGTTGAGCGGCTTGGTGACAAAGAAATCGGCGCCCGCGCGCATGGCGTCGAGGCGGTCCTTGGGGTCCTCCGAACCGGTGCAGATGCCGACGATCAGTCCCTCGCAGTTCTTGTTCCGGCGCAGCGCCCGCACCGCGTCGATGCCGCTCGAGACCGTCAGGTTGAGGTCGACGACCACCAGGTCGCTGTTGCCGAGGGCCCCTTCGGTCTCCAGCACCTTCTTTTCGAACTCGTCGAACTCGGCATAGGTCGACAGGGTCACGTTGATCTTCTCGCGCCGCAGACAGAGCCGGGTGATCATGAATTCGTCGGGCGAGTCGTCGATGAAATGCAGATCGGTGACATTGGTCTGGGTCATGGTTTCAGTTCCGCCTTGGGCAAGGAAATCACGAAACAGGCGCCGCCGAGCGCCGTGCTGTCCTCGACGATGATGGTGCCGCCATACTGGTGGACGATACGCTGGCAGATCGACAGGCCGAGGCCGGTCCCCTCGACCTCCTCGCGGCGCTGCAGGCGCCTGAAGACGACGAAGACCTCTTCGCGGGCGTCTTCCGGAATGCCGGGTCCGTTGTCCTCGACCCGGATGGTGACGGTGGACGCGCCGACCTCGGCGGAAATCCGGATTTCGGGCGCCGGCGTGCCGTTGAACTTGATGGCGTTGGCGATCAGGTTCTGGAAAAGCTGGGTGAAATGCACGCGCGCGCCGCTCACCACCGGCAGGTCCCCGGCGACCACCTTGGCGCCCGATTCGGCAATGCCCAGTTCCAGGCCTTCCTGGATGTCGGAGACCACCTGATTGAGATCGACGTCGATGTGCTCGACCTTCTGGTCGATGCGGGAATAGGCCAGAAGGCTGGAAATGATGTCGCTGAGACGCCGTGTGTTGGAACCGATCCGCGCGATCAGTTCCGTGCGTTCGCCGGCATCGCCCTGGACCTCCGGTTCCTGCAGCAGGTCGCACATCGCCGCGATCAGGCGCACCGGCTCCTTCATGTCGTGGGAGCAGACATAGGAGAACCGGTTCAGTTCCTCGTTCGATTCGGAAAGCGCGGCCAGCGCCGCGCGCAGGTCCGCCTCGCGCTCGCGCACCTCGGTCACGTCGAGGAAGATGCCGAACACGGAGGTCGTGTTCCGGCTCGGGTCGACATCGACCTCGCCGACCGATTTGACGCGCCGGACCTCGCCGGACGGCCGCACGATTCGGGCTTCGTATTCGAAGGACTGCTTGTCGTTGCGCGCCTTGTCGACGAGCGCGCGCACATGGTCGACGTCGTCCGGGTGGTAGAAGGCCATTGCGGCCTCCAATGTCGGCGAAAAGGTCTCAGGCGTGACGTCGTGGACGGCATAGATCTGTTCCGACCAGAACAGGCTGTCGTCGAGGAGGTCGATGCGCCAGAAGCCGAGCCCCGACATGCGCGCCGCCTGCTGCAGGAGACCGTTGCGCTCTCGCAGTTCCAGGAGGGTCCTGTTGCGCTCGGTGATGTCGTCGATCGTGCCGGTCATGCGCACGGCCTTGCCGTCCGCGTCCCGTGAGGCCTCGCCGCGGGCTTCCACCCAGAGGTAGGTGCCGTCGGCCCGGCGCAGGCGATAGACCTCCTCGTACGGCACCCCGTCTTCCAGGTGCTGGCGCATCGCCTCCATGATCCTGTCGGCGTCTTCCGGATGGAGCCGGGTGGTGAAGGCGTCCAGATCGCCGGTGAAGTCCTTGTCGTCGATGCCGAGAAGATTCTTGAAGCGGTCGGACCACCAGACCGTGCTGGTCTCCAGGTTGTGGTCCCAAAGGCCGATGCCGGACGCATCGGTCGCCAGCGCCAGGCGTTCCTCGGACCTTTGCACCGCCTTCAGCGCCTCCTGCTCGGAGGTGACGTCCTCTTTCAGGCCGTAGATGAGGGGCTCACCGGTCTCGGAATCGCGGGACCTGACATGGGTGACCCGGACCCAGCGCGCCTCGCCATTGGCGAATGTCATCCGGCCGATATTTTCCTCAAGGGAATGGCCGCCTTCCAGGAACCTGCGATCCAATGCAGCCGCCGCCTCGGCGTCGGCCTCGCCCAGCAAGCCGTAATAGTCCTCGCCCTCGACGTCGCGGTCCGCCGCGCCGACCATGGCGCACGCCGCCGGGTTGGCCTTGACGATCTTGCCGTTGCGGTCGCGCACGAAGATCGCCTGGGGGAAATTGTCGAAAATGAGCTGCAGCTCGTTGCGGGTCCGCCGCAATTCGTTGGTGTTGTCCGCGATCAGGATGATGGCGCCGCTGACCTGGCCGCTCTCCTGGGTGTTCGGAACGATGGAGATGATTGCGTCGATGTCGTCGCCGCGGATCTCCGTTTCGATCCGCCGGCGTTCGGTCATCGCCTGATTGGCGAGATCGACGATGTCGGGAAACCCCTTTTGCCGCTTCAAGAGGCTGAGATGGGGGAGCTGTTCGTCGGTATTGATCTGGAACAGCTCTTCGGACGCATTGCTGACATGGACGATGTTGAGGCCGCGGTCGGCGACGATCAGCGGCGAGCCGATATTGAGGAGAATGCCGTTGAGGCTCTGGTTGAGCAGGCGCAACTCGTTGGCGCTGACCTGAAGCTCCTCGTTGACGGTCGACAGTTCCTCATTGGTCGACTGCAGCTCCTCGTTCGAGGTTTCCAGCTCTTCGTTGGTCGACTGCAGTTCCTCGTTGCTCGACTGCAGTTCCTCATTGAGCGCCTGGAGCTCCTCGTTCGAGGTCTCAAGTTCCTCTGCGGTCTGCTGGAGATTGGCCTGGGCGATCGCCAGTTCGCGCCGCAATTCGTCGTTCTGCTGCTGCACATCGACCGTGTCGTCCGGTGTCTCGCCATCGATCTGGAGGCCTTTCTCCTCCCATTTGTGGATCACCGCCAGGGCGAGCACTTCGTCGTCCGGGCCGCTCTCCACCGGATGGACGGTGACCCGGATGCGTCCGTTCGGATTGGCCTCATCGATATGGGCAATGCCGCTGCGCGTTTCCCGGGTCCTCAGGACCACGGGCACAGCCGTGCGGACATCCTGGCCGAACGGCTCCTTGACCAGGCTGGTGATGCCGAGCGACAGCGAGCCGCTCTGGACGTTGATGTAGGGATTGACGTTGCCGTAGGCCTTGCGAAGCTGCATGTCCGGCCCGATCAGGAAGCCGTCCGGCCCCAGCGCCTTGACCAGCGAGTCGAACCGGGCGTCCGCAGCGGCCAGGTCCCGGGCGTCCACGGTATCGCGCTTGGCCTGGCGCGGCCGACGGTAATAGGCCGGCTGGCCGTCGAGCTCCTTGAACAGCGACTTGTTCTTGCCGGGGCGCTGGAAAAAGATGTGCCGCTCGTGTTCCGCCGGCCGGAACAGGCTTTCATTCGCCGCCACCGTTTCCGACTTGCCGAGGAACAGCGCTCCGTGGGGGACGAGCGCATAGTGGAACCGGGACAGGACCTGGCCCTGCAGCGAGGACTGGAAGTAGATCAGGAGGTTGCGGCAGGAGATCAGGTCGATGTTCAGGAACGGCGGGTCCTGAATGATGTTGTGGGTCGAGAACACGACCCGTTCGCGCAGCGCCTTCTTGACGATGTAGCCGGTCGGCACCTTGTCGAAATATTCCTGGATGAAATCCCGCGGCACCTCGTCGAGGGCCGTTTCGGCATAGAATCCGCGCCGGCCGATCTCGATCGCCTCGTTGTCGATGTCCGAGGCGAAGATCTGGACCTTGCGGTTGGAGAAGGCTTCCACGCCGCCCATGTGGTCGGCGAAGACCATGGCAATGGAATAGACCTCCTCGCCCGTTGCCGCTCCCGGCACCCAGATGCGCACGGTTCCGTCGGGCGGCTTGCTCTCCAGGATCTTGCCGACCACCGACCTGAGGGCGTCGAACTCGCTCGGGTCGCGGAAGAACGCCGTCACAGAGATCAGGAAATCCTTGAACAGTGCATCGATTTCCTTGGCCGAGGAGCGGGCGATGGCGACGTAGTCGTCGATTTCCTTGACGCCGAGGGCGGCCATCCGCCGCTCGATGCGCCGCTGCAGCGTCGCCGGCTTGTAATGGCGGAAATTGACCCGGCGCTGGTTATGCACGAGGTGGATGAGCTCCGAGACGCCATCCAGGTGCACCGGCGAGGATTTCAGGGCCTCCAGGTCGGTGCGCCCCTCCAGGATGGTGGCGAACTGGGTCGCGATCTTTTCCGGCGGCATGACGAGATCGACGCAGCCGGATTCGACCGCGGAGACCGGCATGCCGGTGTACTTCGCCGACAATTCGTCCTGGGCGATGGTGATGCCGCCGGCCGCCCGGATGTCGCGCATGCCGCGCGCGCCGTCCGATCCGGTGCCGGAAAAGATGATCCCGATCGCCCGGTCTTCCTTCTCCACGGCAAGCGAATGGAACAGCCGGTCGACGGAGGGTTTCGGGGTGCCGGCATCGCGGCTCGGCAGCACCAGGCGGAGCACATCGCCGTCGATCTCCACGTCCCGGTCCTTGGGCGTGATGTAGACCGTGTTCGGCTCCGGAATCGTGCCGTCCTCGATGCTGACCACCTCAAGGTCGGTTTCGCGACCGATGATCTCCGGCAGCATGGAGCGGTGGTGCGGCGACAGGTGCTGGGCGACGATATAGGTGGCGTTGAGCTGGCCGGGAAGGTTGCGCACGAAGGCGCGGAGCGCCTCCAGCCCCCCGGCCGACGCGCCAATTCCCACCCAGAACAGGGTTTGGCGGGCCTCATTTTCGTTTAAGGTCGCAGTACTATCCACCAATGATCGCCGTAGTGAATTCGGGAGCGAATCGATCGTAACGATTTTTTAATGTTTAACAAGTATCGGCCGACACATGCCTTGACTCTAATCAGTTTTTTACTTTGGCTGCAGTGCAAAACTAGCGGTATACTTTGGATAGCCAAAATCGCGCATTACGGGTCGCGTTTTTTTGACAAACAGGATTTTCATCCGACTGAAATGCGTGGGCCGGGACTGACGGCTCCCCATCGGCACCCCGGCGCAATCGGTGATCGTCACGCCGCGATGACGACCACATCGCGCGCCTGATAAGGACTGGTCGCAGGCCGTTCCAGCCCGCCGTGATCGGCAGGCGTATCGGTCCCGCAGTCGCCGGACCGTCCGGTGAAACGGGTAAAGCCGCCTAAAACATGTTGCGTTTTTCCGGAAACACCCAACCTGCTTTAGGTCTTTGTTTTGGCGCGATTTCTCATCCAAAAAGTCTGTCACCTTTTTGGGAAAGCGCTTTGGAGCGTTTCACGCGTTTGCGGAATCGCCTGAAACGCTCTAACTCTTTGTTTTAACGCGTATTCTTATCCGAAATCCGGTTTCCATTTTTCGGGAATACGCTTTAGCCGGCCCAGATCTGACCGTAAATATCGACGAACATGCGAATGGCGGTGACGCCGAGGAAGGTCGCGAAGGCGTAGCTCAGCATCCGTCGCGGAATCGCGTGCGCCACCTTCGCCCCGAGCGGTGCAATCAGCATGGTCAGCGGGACCAGCGCGACGAGCGCGATAAGGTTGACGTAACCGATCGATCCGGCGGGCAGGTTCGCCTCGCCCCAGCCCGCCGCCGCATAGCCGATCGTGCCGGGAATGGCGATGATGAAACCGATCGCCGCCGCCGTGCCGACCGCCTTGCGGATATCGAAGCCGAAGGCGGTCAGGATGGGCACGCTCAAGGTGCCGCCGCCGATCCCCATCATCGCCGAGAACAGGCCGACGAAGACGCCCACGGCCGACTTCACGCCGACATTCGGAAAATCCTCCGTCAGGGCGGAGTTGTCGGCGCGCACCACCATGTTGACGGCGACGAGCAGCGCAATGACGGCAAACACCGACGTCAGCACGAGCCCGTCGACCCGGCCGCCGATCGCCGTGCCGCAGACGACGCCGATGAAGATCGGCAGGCCCCACGACTTCAGCAGCGAGAAGTCGACCGCGCCGCGCTTGTAATGACTTCGCGCCGACGACAACGAGGTCAGGACAATCGTCGAGAGCGATGTGGCGACGGCGATCTTCATGCGCACCGCATCGTCGACGCCGACGCCGCCGAGGACGAAATAGAGCACCGGCACGATCACGATGCCGCCGCCGACACCGAGAAGCCCTGCGGCGAACCCGCCGACAACGCCGGCGAATACCATTGCCGCGATCCATATGCCGTAGTCGGCGAGAAATTCCTGCATCAGCCTTGTCCGTCGTTGCCGTGGGCGCTGCCGGCTCGCGGGATCGCGGCAAGCAGCTCGCGCGTGTAGGGGTGCCGGGGATTGGTGAAGATTTCCGCCGTCGGCCCGGTCTCGACGATCTTGCCCTGCCGCATCACGGCCAGCCGGTCGCAGATCTGTGCCGCGACGTGCAGGTCATGGGTGATGAACAGCATGGCAAGGTCGAGGCGCTTCCTCAGTTCCTCCAGGAGGTCGAGGACCTGGGCCTGGACCGTGACGTCGAGGGCGGAGACCGCTTCGTCGGCGACCAGCACGTCGGGTTCGAGCGCAAGCGCGCGGGCGATGCCGATGCGCTGGCGCTGGCCGCCGGAGAACTCGTGCGGCAGCCGGCCGGCCGCCTTCGGATCGAGCCCGACCAGCACCAGAAGGTCGCGCGCGTCGCTCAGCGCCTTGGCGCGCGGCACGCCGTTCGACATCGGTCCGTCGGCGATGCTCAGCCCGACCTTGCGGCGCGGATTGAGCGAGGCGAACGGGTCCTGGAACACCATCTGGATGCGGCTGCGCCGGCGCCGCAGCTCTTCGCCCTTCATGGCGCCGAAATCCTCGCCGCCGAGGCGGATCTGGCCGGAATCGGGCTCGTCGATACGGGTGACCAGCCGGGCCACGGTCGACTTGCCGGAGCCGGATTCGCCGACGAGGCCGAGCGTCTCGCCGCGGTGAATCTGGAAGCTGACATCGTCGACGGCGCACACGATGCGGCGGTCGCCGAACATCCCCGACTTGGTGCGATAGGACTTGTTGAGGCCGATGACCGAGCAGGCGATCGGGTGTGCGTCGACGTCCTCGCGCTTGGGCGGCACGCCCGTCGGTACGGCGGCAAGGAGCGCCCTGGTGTAGGGATGGCGCGGATTTTCCAGCACCTCCCGCGCCGTTCCGGATTCCACCACGTCGCCCTCCTGCAGCACCAGGACGCGGTCCGCGATGTCGGCGACAACGCCGAAATCATGGGTGATGAAGATCACGGAGGTGCCGCGCCGCTGCTGGATGTCGCGGATCAGCCGCAGGATCTGGGCCTGGGTCGTCACGTCGAGCGCGGTGGTCGGTTCGTCGGCGATCAGCAGCTTCGGCTCCAGGGCGAGTGCCATGGCGATCATCGCCCGTTGCCGCTGTCCGCCCGAAAGCTGATGCGGATAGGCGCGCACGATGCGTTCGGGATCGGGGAGCCGGACCTCCCGGGCAAGGTCCAGAACCTTGGCGTGGCGCTCGGCCCGGGTCAGCAAGCCGTGGGCCTCGAACACCTCGGCGATCTGGTCGCCGATGCGCATGGACGGGTTCAGGGCGGTCATCGGCTCCTGGAAGATCATGCCGATGGCGCGGCCGCGCATGTCGCGCATGGTCCTGGCATCGACCTTGAAGAGGTCGCGTCCGTCGAACAGCGCTTCGCCGCGCTCGACATGGATCACGGGGGGCAGCAGGCCCATCAGGGTCTGGGCGCACAGCGACTTTCCCGACCCCGACTCGCCGACAATGCACAGGATCTCGCCGGCCGGCAGATCGAAGCTGAGGTCGTTCAGCGCATAGGCGCGGTCGGCGCCGCCGGGCAGCCGGAGAGCCAGGTTCCGGACCGAGACCGTGGGCGGAGCGGTGGTGGCGGCGTCAGTGGTCATCGTCAATATCCCAGCGCGATGCCGTCCTTGCGATGGTCGGAGGCGCCCCACAGGACGCCGCGCTCGTGATCGATGCGGACCGCCTGACAGCCGCCGAGCGGCTCGTCGGCCCAGCGCGTCCTGTGGCCGCGGGCTTCCAGCTCCGCCCGCACCGTATCGTCGATGGTCGGCTCAAGCGAGATGGCGCCTTCGGTAAAGAAGCTGCGCGGCTGGTCGGAGGCCATCTGGATGTCGAAGCCGCGGTCGATCACCTCGGAGATGAAATGGGCGTGACCGGTCGCCTGGTACTGTCCGCCCATGACGCCGAAGGACAGCACCGGCTTGTCTTTCTTAAAGAGCATCGCCGGGATGATGGTGTGGAACGGCCGCTTCGACGGGCCGATCTCGTTCGGGTGGCCCGCCTCCAGCGAAAAGCCGCATCCGCGGTTCTGAAACAGAACGCCGGCCTTCGGCGCGTAGATGCCGCTGCCGAAGGCAAAGAAGACGGAGTTGATCAGCGAGATGACGTTGCCATCGCCGTCCGCCACGCTGACATAGACCGTGTCGCGGTGGACCGGCATGTCGAGGTCGGCGGGATCGGAGGCCCTGTCCATGGAGATGCGGTCGCGAAGCGCCGCGATGCGCGCCTCGTCAAGGAGGTCGCCGACCGTAACCGTCATGGCGTCCGGATCGGCGACAAAGGCATCGCGCTGCCGGTAGGCGGTCTTGGTCGCCTCGGCGAGGATGTGGATGCGGTCGGTCGCCGACAGGGACGGATCGGCGAGATCGAACCCGTCGAGGAGACGGGCCATGATCAGCGCGGCGATGCCCTGGCCGTTGGGCGGGCATTCGTGCAGCGTGTAGCCGCGATAGGGCGCGGAGATGGTCGGCGAGACCGTGGCGGCCGTCGCAGCGAAGTCTTCGGCCGTGTGCAGGCCGCCGAGCCGGTTGAGGACCGAAAGCATGTCGTCGACGGCCTCGCCCTCGTAGAACGCCTCCCGTCCGGCGCGGGCAATGTTGCGCAGCGTGCGGGCAAGGGCCGGATTGGCGAGCCGGTTTCCGGTCACCGGGGCGCGGCCGCCGGGAAGGAACTGCGCGACAGAGGCAGGATAGGGGGCGAGCCGGTCGGCATAGCGCGCCCAGTCGAGCGCAACCCGCGGGGTGATGGTGAAGCCGGTCTCGGCGGCGGCGATGGCGGGCTGCAGGATCCGGTCGAGCCCCGCGCGGCCGTAGGTCTCGCTCAGGCGGCACCAGGCATCGACCGCGCCGGGAACGGTCACGGCATCGACGGTTCCGTCCGGGATGCTGGTCATCCCCTTGTCGCGAAAATGGTCGGCGGTCGCTGCGGCCGGCGCGCGGCCCGACCCGTTGACCGCGACCGGGGCGCCGCCGGCCGGCGTGTAGAGGGCAAAGCAGTCGCCGCCGATCCCGGTCATGTGCGGATCGATGACGCCTTGCAGCGCAACGGCGCCGATCGCCGCGTCGACCGCATTGCCGCCGGCGCGCAGGATATCGAGGGCGGCCAGCGTTGCCTGCGGATGCGATGTCGCGACCATGGCATGCTCGGCCAGTGCCACGGACTTCCCCGGTTTCATGAAATCGCGCTCAACCATCGGCGGTCTTTCGAGAGGAGGACAGGAGCGTTGCTGCGTCGCGGTCGCAAATGACCGTGACATCGGCGTGCAGACGCAGGAAGGAGGCGGGATTTTGCGGTGTGACCGGCCCTTCCAGGGCCGCCGCGAGCGCTTCCGCCTTGGCCGGACCGGTCGCCAGCAAGAGGATGCTCCGGGCCGCCAGGATCGTCGCGATCCCCATCGTGACCGCACGAGCGGGGACGGCCTCGCCCGCAGGGAAGTCGCGCTGGTTCGCCGTGCGGGTCGCCGCGGCCAGTTCCA
This sequence comes from Rhodobium gokarnense, assembly GCF_025961475.1. NCBI lineage: Bacteria > Pseudomonadati > Pseudomonadota > Alphaproteobacteria > Hyphomicrobiales > Rhodobiaceae > Rhodobium > Rhodobium gokarnense. Next base: position 125,365 of record NZ_JAOQNS010000013.1, read on the forward strand.
CCACGCGGGTGCGGCTGGTGACGGGTGCACCGGGCTCGTTGAAACCGATATGGCCGTTGCGGCCGATGCCGAGGATCTGCAGGTCTATGCCCGTCTTAGCGATCGCGGCCTCGTAGTCGGCGCAAGCGTTTTCGTCGGGCAGGTGCGCCGAGCCCGGCGGCATGTCCACATGGGCGAAAAAATGCTCGCGCATATAGGACGCGAAGCTCGCCGGATGGCCGGCAGGCAGGCCGCAATATTCATCGAGATTGAAGCTCGTGGCGGCCGCGAAGGACAGGCCCTCCTTGCGGTGCATGGCGACGAGCACCCGGTAGACGCCGATCATCGAATTGCCGGTGGCAAGGCCGAGAACCATGTCGGGTTTGCGGCGCACCTTGGCGGCGATCCGCCTCGCGAATTCCGTTTCCGCGGCCTGCCTGTCGGGCAGAACATCGCATGCGGGAATGGCGTATTCTTGCGCGGGGGTCATTTTGCGGTCTCGGCAACGGCGGCTGTTTCCACGGGCGCGTAACGCGGGAGCTCGAACAGGTTCTCGCGCATGTGGTCGATGCTGTTGGCCAGCGTCCCGTAAAGGCCGGCGCGGCTTCCGAGCTGGCTGATCGTGCATTCCGGCGGCGACGGCATGCACAGCGGCAGGGCGGCGCGGACGCATTCGAGCAATTCGGGACGCGCGCCGATGCTGCCGCCGAGGATGACGCGTTCCGGATCGACGATGGCCGAGACCGCCAGGATGGCCGCGGCGATGTTGCGCGCGACCTCGCTGATCGTCGCCCTGGCGCGCTCGTCGCCGGCCTCGATGCTGTCCATGATGTCGCGAACGCTGAGGCCGGGGGTCCCGCCATAGCTCTCGTAGCGGTCACGGATGGCCGCGCTTCCGACCATCGTTTCCAGGGCGCCGGAGTGGAAGGTGCGGCTGTCGAACGGATCGGCACCGATCGGCAGCGTCGCAATCTCGCCGGCCGCGCCGCGGGCGCCGTTGAGGATCTGGCGTTCGTTGATGATGCCCATGCCGATGCCCGTGCCGAGGGCGATGAAGACGAAGTTGCTGAAGCCCTTGCCTTCGCCGAGCCACTGCTCGCCCTTGGCCGCCATGTTCACATCGTTGCCGATATGCACCATGCAGCCCATCCGCTCGGTCAGGATCGCCTGCAGCGGCACGCCTTCCAGATCCGGAATGTTGGGCACCATGATCAGCCTGCCCGTCTTGCGGTTGTAGGCGCCGGGAATGCCGACGGTGCCGACCATGACGCGTTCCGGAGGCAGGCCCGCCTTTTCGGCCAGAGAACCGTTCAGCGAGACGAGCTGCGAGATCACGTGCTCGCCGCCGCGCGGATCGGTCGGCTCGGCGGTTTCGGCGACGATCTTGCCGTTCATGTCGGCGAGCGCGGCCTGGATCTTGGTGCCGCCCACATCGGCGCCGAAGACGAGGGCGCGGTTAGGCGTGATCTCGTAGGTCGCGGCGCTGCGGCCGACGGTTCCTTGCGTGCGGCCGGTGACTTCCAGCCAGCCGTCGTCTTCCAGAAAGCGGAAGACCTCGGACATGGTCTGCTTGGACAGGCCGGTGATGCGGGCCAGTTCGGCGCGCGAAATCGGCCCCCTGTCCATGACCGTCCGCATCACGGTGCGAAGCGTGATCTGTCGGGACATCGGAACGGATGAAAAATCGATCATGTGCAGCGGCGCCTAATTAGTCATTGTGACGAACGAATAGGCGGCTTGATCGGCTCGGTCAAGCGGAATACGGGCAAAACAGCGATAACTCATGTGAGTTTTCAAGCTCTGTCAGTCTTGTTGGTTCGAAAACTTTACAAATAGAAATTCCTGTGGTTCGCTGGCCTGTGAGGTGAAACCGGAGGCGACGTGGTCTCCGTACCGAGAGGGAATGCAACAATGAAACCTTCAGCAAAATTCATGGTTCTGGCCTGCATGCTGGCGATGGGAACATCCGCCGCCAGCGCTCAGACCCTGCGGGTCGGTATGCAGGACGATCCGGACGCACTGGATCCTGCGATCGGCGGCACCTATGCCGGCCGCATCGTGTTCGACGCGATGTGCGACAAACTCGTCGATATCAACGAGACCCTCGAAATCGTGCCGCAGCTCGCCACGAGCTGGAAATGGAACGACGACAATACCGAACTGACCATGTCGCTGCGGGAGGGCGTCACCTTCCAGGACGACACGCCGTTCAACGCCGAGGCCGTCAAGGCGAACATCGAGCGCATGAAGACGATCGACGAGTCGCGCCGCAAGTCGCAGCTCGCGCCGATCACCGATGTCGAGGTCGTCGACGAGTACACCATCGTCCTGAAGCTCGACGCGCCGTTCGCGCCGCTCCTGTCGATCCTCACCGACCGCGCCGGCATGATGGTGTCCCCGGCCGTCGCCGGCTCCGCCGACGAATTCGCGGCCAATCCGGTCTGCTCGGGCCCCTACAAGCTCGTCGACCGCAAGGCGCGCGATTCCATCACGCTGGAAAAGTATGACGGCTACTGGAACGCCGGCGAGATCGGCTACGACAAGATCGTCTACGAGATCATCCCGGATTCCACCGTGCGCCTGTCGCGCCTCCAGGCCGGCGATCTGGAAGCGGCCGAGCGCATCGCGCCGACCGACCTGGCGACCGTGCGTTCCGATGAGGGCCTCGCGCTGCACACCTCGCCGGGTCTGGCCGTCTCCCACCTGTTCATCAGCCAGAAGCCGGGCGCCGGCGTGCTCGCCGACAATGCGGACCTGCGCCATGCGCTGGAGCTTTCCATCGACCGCAACATCATCAACCAGGTTGCGTTCAACGGCGAGTTCACGGCCGACAACCAGATGATCCCGCCCTCGAGCGCCTTCTACAGCATGTCGCATGCGATGCCCGCGCGCGACCTGGAGGCGGCCCGTGAGCTGATCGCGAAGTCGGGCGTCGAGAACCCGACGATCGAGATCACCTACGAGAACTCGCTGACCGACGGCCGCGTTGCCCAGATCATCCAGTCGATGGCGGGCGAGGCCGGCTTCACCGTCAACCTTTTGCCGCTGGAGACCTCGTCGGCCATCGAGCGCTACCTGGCGGGCAATTTCGAGCTCTATATCGGCAACTGGAGCGGCCGCGCCGACCCGGATCCGACGCTCTACACCTTCTTCGGCAGCGACGGCAGCCAGAACCTCAACGGCTACAGCAACCCGAAGCTGGACGAGGTCCTGATCTCGGCCCGCAAGGAACTGGACATGGACGCCCGCAAGACGCTCTATGACGAGGCTGCGGACATCTATCTGACCGATCTTCCGACCATCCCGCTCTACCACCCGACGTGGTTCTATGCGGCGCAGTCGAACATCGACGGCATCAAGATCTACCCGGACGGCATCCTGCGCGTCACGGGGATGAAGCCCGCCGGCGAATAGGCCACCAGACCAGGCCGCATCCGCCTTGCTGCGGGTGCGGCCGCCCATCGGGAACCAGACGGACATGTTGAGCTTCGTACTCCGGCGGCTGCTTGTCGCGATCCCGACCCTCCTGATCGTGTCGGTTTTCGTCTTTCTCCTGCTGAAGCTCCTGCCGGGCGATCCCGCGCTGGCGCTCGCCGGCGAGGAGCGCGATCCGCTCGTCATCGAAACCATCCGCGCCAAATACGGGCTCGATCAGCCCCTGCCGGTCCAGTACCTCAGATGGCTGGGCGGCGTCCTGCAGGGCGATTTCGGCGTTTCCATCCGCACCCGTCTGCCGATCGGCGAGATGATCGTCGAAAAACTGCCGGTGACGTTGCAGCTCTCGCTGCAGGCGATGATCATCGCGATCTTCATCGGCATCCCCGCCGGCGTCGTGGCGGCGTTCAAGCGCGGCACGCCCGTCGACTACCTCGTGTCGATGCTGGGCCTCGGCGGGCTCTCCATTCCAAGTTTCTGGCTCGGCATCATGCTGATCCTCCTGTTCGCCGTCTCGCTCGGCTGGCTTCCGAGCGGCGGCTATGTCGGCTTCTTTGAGTCGCCGCTCGACAACCTTCGCTATTCGCTGATGCCAAGCCTGGTGCTCGGCACGGCGGCCGCCGCGATCGTCATGCGGCACACACGATCGTCGATGATCGCCACGCTGCAGCAGGACTACATCCGTACCGCGCGCGCCAAGGGGCTCAGTGAATACGTCGTCGTCACCCGCCACGCCCTCCGCAACGGCCTGATCCCGGTGGTCACGACCGCGACGCTGCATCTCGGCCAGCTGCTGTCCGGCGCCGTCCTGACCGAACAGGTCTTCGGCATTCCCGGCTTCGGCAAGATGATCGTCGACGGCGTCTTCAGCCGCGACTACGCCGTCGTCCAGGCCGTGGTCCTTTGCGCGGCGGTCATGTTCCTGCTGATGAGCCTGATCGCCGATATCGCCTATGTCATCCTGAGCCCGAGGCTGCGCGCATGACCGATGTGTCCCTCCCGGCGGATCCCGCGGTCGGCGGCGGGCATCGCAAGTCCGCCCTCCAACAGGTCCTGTCGCAGCCCAGTGCCGTGATCGGCGGCTCGATCGTCATCTTCTTCGTGCTGGTGGCGATCTTCGCAACCCTGCTGTCGCCTTACGATCCCAATGCGTCGGACTGGCTGGCGATCCGCCAGGCGCCGAGTGCCGCCCATTGGTTCGGCACCGACGACCTCGGCCGCGACATCCTTTCCAGGATCCTGGTCGGCGCTCGGGCCTCGCTGCTGGCCGGCGTCATCGCGGTGGCGATCGCGATTGCCATCGGCGTGCCGTTGGGGTTGATCGCCGGCTATTTCGGCGGCCTGCTCGACGCCGTCATATCGCGCTGCACGGACGCGCTTCTGGCCGTTCCGTTCCTCGTCCTGGCGATTGCCCTTGCCGCCTTCCTCGGCGCCAGCTTGCAGAACGCCATGATTGCGATCGGCGTTTCCGCCGTTCCGATCTTCATCCGGCTGACCCGCGGACAGGTGCTGGTGGTCAAGGGCGAAGACTACATCACCGCTGCCCGCGCCGTCGGCGTGCGCGACCGCAACATCATCGTCTCGCATGTGTTTCCGAACGTGCTGGCTCCGGTCGTCGTACAGGGCACGATCACCATGGCCGTGGCAATCCTTGCCGAGGCCAGCCTGGCGTTCCTCGGCCTCGGCCAGCGCCCGCCCGCGCCGTCCTGGGGCAGCATGCTCGACGTTGCCCGCCAGTTCCTGATCGAAGCGCCGTGGATGGCGGTCTGGCCGGGCCTTGCCATCGTCGCGATCGTCCTCGGCTTCAACCTCTTGGGCGACGGACTGAACGACGCCCTCAACCCGCACCGCGACACCGACTAGCCGGGACGCACCGGAGCTTCATGGGCGTCGCGCGTCCAGCGTTCCGGCTGGGGCGGCGTTTGGACCCCCTGGCAAGATCGCCTGTCGACTTCGTACAGCCTACTGCCGATGCGCGAGAGGGCGCGGCAAGGGCATCGTTCGGTCTTGCAGGCCCTTGCCGCAGCGGCGCCCCGAGCTTTCCGAAAGCCATGAGGCGATCGAATCGGATCGCGCCCTCAACTGTGCGAGTTCCTGCCTATCGAAGTCCCGAACGACCCCAAATCCCGCGCTCCGTTAGCAGTGAGATGCAACGCAGTGCATCCGCAAATCGACATAGAGGAGCGCGCGTAGCACGCCGCGGGCGTTCGAGTTATTTGCGATAACTCATGAAATTGGCCCACCTCCAAGCAGAACCGTCGAACGCGCCACAAGCCGCGACCGCGGCCCGGGCCTCCGCCCGCCCTGCCGGAGACGATGAGCGAAGCGAACTCGTCGTGAGGAAAAACCGGCGCATCGAGATCGCGACTGTTCGAACGCAAAGCGTTCGCAAGCCCGAACGGGCGCCGGCCGGCCAGGCCGCCCCCGCGGACACGTCGAGCGAAGCGAGACTGTCGTGAGCAAAAAAGATTGGCGCACCCGAGAGGATTCGAACCTCTGACCTCTGCCTTCGGAGGGCAGCGCTCTATCCAGCTGAGCTACGGGTGCAGAGCGCAGTTGCGGTGAAGCAACCGGCGACCGCGCTTTCATATCCGATCCGGGCGGCGCGGGCAATCGGGGAAATCCGGCCGGGAGGATTGTCGTAACCCCGGTCCTGACAGGTACCCCCCCGGTGAGCTTCCGCATCCCGCTCACCGCTCCAAAAGGAATCGGCAGGCCGGATGGGCAATGCACCAGGACATCGCAGCGGCGATCGGTTCGAATGCCGTGTTCCCGAAAACAGGTTTTGCCCGCTGCGCGATGGATGCGCGCGCGCAAAGCCCTCTCGCCTCAGGCCCTCAGCGTGCCGCCGGTGGCCTTCGATACCTTGTCGACGATCTTGGCCGCAACGGCTTCGATCTCGGCTTCCGTCAGGGTCTTTTCCCGCGGCTGCAGGGTGACCTCGATGGCGACCGATTTCGTTCCTTCCTCGATGCCCTTGCCGCGATAGACGTCGAAGACGCCGGCATCGGTCACCAGCGCCTTGTCGGCGCCCTTCGCCGCGCGCAGGATCGACAGTGCCTCGACGCCCTCGTCGACGATGAACGCGAAGTCGCGGCGGACCGGCATCAGGTCGGAGACGGCGAGCGGCGGCTTGGCCGTCGCGCGGCCCGCCTTCGGCTCCGGCACGTTCTCCAGGATCACCTCGAACGCGACCAGCGGGCCTTCCACGTCGAGCGCTTCCAGCACCTTCGGGTGCAACTCGCCGAAGACCGCAAGGACGTTCTTGGGGCCGAGCGTCAGGGCGCCGGAGCGGCCGGGGTGGAACCAGCCGGGCGCCGTGCGAGAAACCTGCAGGCTGTCGACGGGGGCGCCGATGGCGGCGAGCACGGCGAGCGCATCGGCCTTGGCGTCGAACGCATCGACGGCGGCGGCCGTGCCGGCCCAGTGGCGGCCGGCGCCGGAGGCCTTGGCCGTCAGGCGCCTCACGCCCGTTGCCGCCGTCTTCTGGCCGTCCGGCCCATCGCCCTCATAGACCTGACCGACCTCGAACAGGGCGAGGTCGGCAAAGCCGCGGTCGGCGTTGCGCTGGGCGGCCGCTGCGAGGCCCGGGATCAGGCTCGGGCGCATGTCGGAGAGGTCCGCGGCGATCGGGTTGGCGAGCGCCAGCTCCGGCTTGCCGCCGCCGAAGAGTTCGGCATGGGGCTTCGGCACGAAGGAATAGGTGACGGCCTCGACCATGCCCCTTGCGGCGAGCGCGCGCTTGGCCTGGCGCGTCCGCTTCTGGCCGGTGGTGAGGATGCGCGGCGCGATGTGGCCCGCGCGCGGCATCGGCGTTACCGGGATGCGGTCGAGCCCGACGATGCGGATCACCTCTTCGACGATGTCGGCCTTGCCCTCCACGTCCGGGCGCCAGCTCGGCACCGCCACCTTGACCTGGGGGCCGGTGCCGGAGACCCAGAAGCCGAGCCGGGTCAGCACGGCCTTCGCCTCTGCCGGCGGCACGTCGAGGCCGGAAAGCCGCTTCACCTCGTTGAACGGGAACTCGATGATCCGGTCGTTGTCGGGCGCCGCACCTGAGAGCTCAACCTCGCTCGCCTCGCCGCCGCAGATGTCGAGGATGAGCTGGGTGGCGATGTCGAGGCCGGGCAGCATGAAGGCCGGGTCGACGCCGCGCTCGAACCGGAACCGGGCATCGGACTGCAGCCCGAGCTTGCGGCCGGTCTGGGCGACGTTCAGCGGCTCCCAGAGCGCGGACTCGACCAGCACGTCGACGGTGTCCCCGTTGCAACCCGTCTCTTCGCCGCCCATGACGCCGGCGATGGATTCCACCGAGTTGGCATCGGCGATGACGCACATGGTGTCGTCGAATTCGTAGGTGCGGCCGTCGAGGGCGAGCAGCGTCTCGCCCGGCCTGGCACGGCGCACGGTGAGGTTTCCGTCGACCTTGGCCGCGTCGAAGACATGGAGCGGCCGGCCATAGGCGTAGGTCATGTAGTTGGTGATGTCGACGAGGGCGTTGATCGGCCTGAGGCCGATCGCCGTCAGCCATCTCTGCATCCAGTCCGGCGACGGGCCGTTCTTGACGCCGCGCACCAGCCGCATGGCAAAGGCCGGGCACAGGGACTCGCCTTCCGGGAAATCGAGGGTCACGGTCACCGGGCAGGGGAAGCCGCCCTTGACGATCGGCCGGCGGCCTTCCTTGAGGTTGCCGATGCCCGATGCGGAGAGGTCGCGGGCGACGCCGTGGACGCCGAGGCAGTCCGGCCGGTTCGGGGTGATGGCAATGTCGATGACCGCGTCGTCGAGGCCGGCCCAGGCGGCGTAGGGCTCGCCCACCGGCGCGTCTTCCGGCAGCTCGATGATGCCCTCATGGGCGTCGGACAGCATCATCTCACGCTCCGAGCACAGCATGCCGCGGGATTCCACGCCGCGGATGGTGCCGACCTTGAGGTCGACACCGGTGCCGGGGATGTGGGTGCCGGGGGGCGCGAAGACGCCCTTCATGCCGGTATGGGCGTTCGGCGCGCCGCAGACCACCTGCACGGGATCGCCGGAGCCGGTGTCGACCATGCAGACCTTGAGCCGGTCGGCGTCGGGGTGCTTTTCGGCCGAGATCACATGGGCGATGGTGAAGGGAACGAGCGCCTTGGCGCGGTCGTCGACCTCCTCGACCTCCAGCCCGATCATGGTGAGCTGCGCGACGATCTCGTCGAGGCTCGCATCGGTGTCGAGGAATTCCTTCAGCCAGGACAGGGTGAATTTCATGACGTGTCCTTAACGGGTTGCGCCGCGCGGGTCCCGCTGCGGCACCGTAATGGTCAGGCAGTGAGCCCGCCGAACAGGGTCGGCAGGTCGAGGGGGCGGAAGCCGTAGTGGGTGAGCCAGCGGATGTCGGCGTCGAAGAAGGCGCGGAGATCCGGCATGCCGTATTTCAGCATGGCGATGCGGTCGATGCCCATGCCCCAGGCAAAGCCCTGGTACTCGTCCGGATCCAGCCCGCAATTTCTCAGAACGTTCGGATGGACCATGCCGCAGCCGAGGATCTCCATCCAGTCGTCGCCCTGGCCGAGGCGGACCTCGTCGCCGGAGCGGTCGCAGCCGATGTCGAGCTCCATGGACGGCTCGGTGAAGGGGAAGAAGGACGGGCGGAACCGCATCTTCACCTCGTCGACCTCGAAGAAGGCCTTGCAGAACTCCTCGTGCACCCACTTCATGTGGCCGACATGGCTGATCTTGTCGATGACCAGGCCCTCGACCTGGTGGAACATCGGCGTGTGGGTCTGGTCGCTGTCGCAGCGATAGGTGCGGCCGGGGATAATGATGCGGATCGGCGGCGGCGACTTCTCCATGGTGTGGATCTGCACCGGCGAGGTGTGAGTGCGCAGCAAGAGCCGGGAGCCGTCCTCCTTCTCATCGAAAAAGAAGGTGTCGTGCATCTCGCGGGCCGGATGGCCCTCGGGGAAGTTCAGCGCCGTGAAATTGTAATAGTCGGTCTCGATGTCCGGGCCTTCGGCGATGGTGAAGCCCATGTCGGAATAGATGGCCGTCAGCTCGTCGATGACCTGGCTGATCGGGTGGATGCGGCCGGCATCGGACGGCCCGGGGCGCACCGGCAGGGTGACGTCGACGCTTTCCTTCGCCAGCCGCTCGGTGAGCGCCACTTCGCGCAGCTCCTCGCGGCGGGCGGATATCGCCTCGGTGACGCGGGCCTTCAGGCCGTTCAGCTTCGGGCCCATCACCTTGCGCTCATCCGGGCTCATGGTGCCGAGGCTCTTCATCTCCTCGGATATGCTGCCCTTCTTGCCGAGGGCGGCGACGCGCAGCTCCTCAAGGGCCGCCTCGTCGCCGGCGCCGGCAATGGCGGTGGTGAGATCGGATTCCAGTCGCTCGAGATCGGTCATGGTATTCGCTTTGCTTGGAAAGGCGCCGTGGTTTTAGCAGAAATCGCGGCCGGCGGAAGGGGTGCCGCAAACGCATTCGGCCCGGCCGGCGAAAAACCGACCGGGCGGACCGGCACCTTTAAAGGGTCTGTCGGGTGACCCGGGCCAGAGCCCGGGACCGCATTCGATCAGGCGAGCGCGGAACGCGCCTTTTCCACCAGCGCCTTGAAGGCGTCGGGCTGATGGATCGCCAGGTCGGACAGAACCTTGCGGTCGACCTCGATGCCGGCCTTGTTGAGGCCGTCGATAAATCGACCGTAGGTCAGCCCGTTCTCACGGGTGGCGGCGTTGATGCGCTGGATCCACAGGGCGCGGAACTGGCGCTTGCGGGCCTTGCGGTCGCGATAGGCATACTGGCCGGCCTTCTCGACCGCCTGCATGGCAACGCGGATGGTGTTCTTGCGGCGGCCATAGTAGCCCTTGGCGGCCTTCAGAACCTTCTTGTGGCGAGCATGGGACGTAACGCCCCGCTTGACGCGCGACATGGCTCAATCTCCGAAAAGCGTTGGGTTCAGCTGTAGGGCAGATACTTCTTGACGATCCGGGTATCCGGCTCGGAAAGGACCATGGTGCCCCGCGCCTTGCGGATGAACTTGGTGGTCCGCTTGATCATCCCATGCCGCTTGCCGGCCTGGGCGACCTTGATCTTGCCCGTCGCGGTGACCTTGAAACGCTTCTTGGCGCCCGCCTTCGTCTTCATCTTGGGCATTTTGCTCTACTCCGTCTTTTTCAAGTGCGCCGAACGGGAAAAAGCGCCGCTGGGGGCGCCAACCGTCCGATGCTTTTTCTTTGAGCTTTTCAGAGCCAACACGGCATGCCCTTACGCCGGCCGGCTCAACGAACGCGGGTTTATAGCGGGAGGGGAGCGAGATGGCAAGCGGGCGGGAGGAAACTGCCGGCATCACCGTATTTGCCGAAGCGACCCGACGATGCCGCTTCCAATCGTTATGTAGTTTGGCTACATAACGATTGGAAGATCATTTCCCATTGCCTGCGACGGCGCCGCGGACGCAACGGCGGATTGCGCCTTTGCAATGCGGAAGCGACGGGTCGATGGCGATATCCCGCCCTTAACGCACCAACACGGACCGGACGATGATCCATATCGACGATGCCACCCTCCTTGGCTACCTCAAGGACGACGCGCCCTATGGCGACCTCACAAGCCGCACGCTCGACCTCAAGGGCGTGCCGGCGCGCATGACGTTTGCGGCCCGCGGGCCGATGGTCGTGTGCGGGATCGAGGAGGCGGCACGGCTGCTGGCGCTGATCGGCTGCGAGGTGCAGAAGGCCTGCGCCAGCGGCGACCGGTTGCCGGAGGCCGGGCCGGTGCTGGAGGCGACGGGCCCAGGCGAAGCGGTGCTTGTCGGCTGGAAAGTGGCGCAGATGCTGGTCGAATGGACCTCCGGCGTCGCCACGGCGGCGCGGCGTCTCACCGATGCGGCACGTGCGGCCAACCCGGAGATCATCGTCGCCTGCACCCGCAAGGCCATTCCCGGCACCCATCTCTTGTCGGCAAAGGCGGTGCTTGCCGGCGGCGCCACGCTGCATCGCACCGGGCTTTCCGACACGGTGCTGCTGTTTCCCGAGCACCGCGCCCTCGGCGCCGCTCCGGACGTCCTCGCGGGCCAGATCGAGCGGCTGAAGGCCGCCTGCCCGGAACGCTCGGTGGTCGTTGAGGTAAAGACCGTCGAGGAAGCGCTCGTTGCGGCCGATAGCGGCGCCGACGTCCTGCAACTGGAAAAGTTCCCGCCGGACAAGGTGGCGGGCCTTACCGCCGCATTGATGGCATCGAAGCCGGTCAGGATCGCCGCGGCCGGCGGCGTCACGGCCGCCAATGCCGAGGCCTATGCCCGTTCCGGCGCCGCGATCCTGGTCACCTCGGCGCCCTATTACGCCAAACCCTGCGACGTCCAGGTGTCGATTACCCGGCATTGAGCCGGGCCACGGCCCTTGCCCCCTGGCCTGCCGCCGCGCCATAACGGTCCGAGCCTTGCCCACCGGACCGCCCGATGTTCTCCACCCGCCGCCTCGTCTTCCTGGAACTTGTCGTCGTCGTCGCCGCGCCGCTGCTCATGGCCGGGACGGCGAGCCAGGCCGTGCGGTTTTCAGCGATCTTTCTGGTGGCCGCCTATTGTCTGATCGGGCTGTGGCGGGCGGGGGCGGTCAAGGCGTATCTCAGGCCCAATTTTCGGGGGTTTTTCGCCGCCCTGCCCGGCGTGCTCCTGCGCTCGGGCATCGCCGCGGTGGCGATCGCCGGGCTCGTATATGCCCTCCATCCGAACCGGCTGTTCTGCATTCCGCGGGCCAATCCGGACCTGATGCTGATCATCGCCTGCTTCTACGCCTTCGTCTCGGTGCTGCCGCAGGAAATCGCGTTCCGGGCCTATGCCGCGTTCCGGCTCGACGGGCTGAAGGTCGCGCCGGTTCCTGCCACGCTTCTCTCCGCCGCCGTCTTCGGCTGGGTGCACATCCTCTACGGCTCGTGGATCTCGGTGCTGCTGGCCTTCATCGCCGGCATCGCCTTTTACCGCACCTACCGCAACAGCGGCTCGATCCTTGCCGCCTGGCTGGAACACAGCCTCTACGGCCTTGCGGTCTTTGCCATCGGCCTCGATCACCTGTTCTACAGCGGGCCGGGCACGGCGCGGCTTGAGTCCGTTTGCATGGCCGCGCCCCTATGGCCTTAAAGCGCTTTCCCAAAAAGTTGATAGACTTTTTGGATAAGAAATCGCGTCAAAACAAAGACCTAAAGCCTCAACCGTTGATTTGATAGTCGAGACGTCCGGCGTCGATTGCTCCGAGCACCTCGGTCCTCAAGACGTTCAAATCACTATCTGATACTATTAATACGAAATATACAGTCGTTTTTACTTGTTCCAATAAATCATTATTGTAATTATTGATTGTTTTCGGGTCACAAGAGCAATTTCCAGCCATGCGGTTTTGATTGAAAGCCCGTATCCGAAAAGAAAAACAAATATTTTTGGGAGGGAAGACCATGCTATCCACCAGATCCCGGACGCTGTCCTTTTTCCAGTCGCTGGCGATGCTTGCGCTGATCGCCGCCACCCTTGCGTTGTCCTTTGCCGGCACGGCACGGGCCGACTGCGACGCCCAGCGACGCGCCTTTGCGGAGGCCGCCGCGGCCCAGGCCGAGGCGGCCGCGGACCAGCGCCAGGCCTGCGGCGACCTGCGCCTTTGCAAGGCCGACTGCCGCATCCTGAAGAAGGAATGCAAGAAGACCGCGCGGTCCGACAAGTTCCTGTGCATCGAGGAATGCAACGCGCTCAGCGGCCGCGACAAGCGCCAGTGCAAGCGCGAGTGCCGGGCCGACAAGCGGATCGCCAAGGCCGGCTGCCGGCGGGCGATCCGGGAATGCCGGGGCACCTGCCGCGACGTGCACAGGACGCCGGAATGTCAGGCGGCGCGCTCCGCCTCGACCCAGGCGGCGATCAACGCGTCCCTGGCCGGCGTGGCGCTGGCCGAATGCGAGCGCCAATCGGGCAATGAGGATGCCCAATAGGGCGGCCGTCGATCGAAAGAAAGCTCACGCAGAAGGCGGGCCGGCGACGCCGGTCCGCCGGAGACGCCCGAACGTCAGATCCCGAACGTCAGATCTGCTCGAAGCGGTCCGGATAGAGCGCGACGAGGCCGTCGGCGTCGAGTTCCAGCACCGTGTCGATATTCCTGATGCCGCCCTCGTAGCGGTAGCGGCGGCCGGGCTCCAAGCAGGTGTAGCGCTGGGCGACGGGCACCACGTCGAAGTCGTCGGCGCGCAGATAGGCGACCGAGACGTCGGCGCTCTCGCCCTCGGCGAGGCCGAGCCGGCGGATCACCAGCCCGTTGGTGAAGGGGGTGGCGGCAATGTCGACGTCGAGGCAGCCGTCGATGCCGTCGACCGGCAGGCCCTGGCCGTCGTTCCAGCGGCCGTTGGCGTCGGACTGCAGGACCAGGGTCGGCGTCGGGCCGGTGCGGTGGACCTCCGCCAGCCGCGGGCGCCAGGCGCCGTCCATCACCAGCCGGTAGGCAAAGCCGAAGCGGGTGCCGTCGCGCTCGCCGATGACGACGCTCTCGCAATGGACGGTCTCGGAATCCTGCCAGATGTGGAGATGTTCCATGCCCGGCGCATGCAGCGCGCGCCAGCGGATGATCCGGTCGACCATGTTCCGTCTCCGTAGCGGATATGCCTCAGGCGCGATGCCGCTGGTGTCAGCGCGGGCCGACGCTTTTAGCGCGGGCCGAGCGGCGCCAGCACCATGATCATCTGCCGGCCTTCCATCTTCGGCTCCAGCTCGACCTTGGTGTATCCCGACGTCTCGTCCTTGACCTTCCTCAGAAGGTCCATGCCGAGGTCCTGGTGCGCCATCTCGCGGCCGCGGAAGCGCAACGTCACCTTGACCTTGTCGCCTTCCTCGAAGAACCGGCGCATGGCGCGCATCTTCACGTCGTAGTCGTGCGTGTCGATGTTCGGCCGCATCTTGATTTCCTTGACCTCGACGGTCTTCTGCTTCTTGCGGGCCTCGGCGGCGCGCTTCTGCGCCTGGTATTTGTATTTGCCGAAATCGAGGATCTTGCAGACGGGCGGCTCCGCATTGGGCACGATCTCGACGAGATCGAGGCCGAGTTCCTCGGCGCGGGCGCGGGCTTCATCTGTCGGCACGGTGCCGTGGTTGGTCCCCTCGGCATCGATGAGCTGGACGTTCGGATTGCGGATTTCGTCATTGACGCGCGGGCCCTCTTTCTGGGGCGGTTGCGCTCGATGTGGACGGCGAATGGTCGTAGTCTCCCGATATTGTTGATCTCTCTGGCGAGCAACCGTCCCAACGGAAACGGCCTCGCACGCCGTGAAACGTCGAGGCCCCGAGCCGGGTGATCCATCGGATCAGGCTCGCCGGGTGTGAGAATCCGCCGATTTCGCGTCGAAGTCAACCGAAATGCGGGAAAGTACCGGTGCGTGCTCCGGGTCAGGCGCCGAGAAGCCGCTCATATTGGCGAAGGGTCGCTCCTGTCATGGCGCCGAGCGAAAAGTGCGTCTGGACATGGGCGGCGGCGCGGGCGGCGAGCGCGGCACGGGCCTCGGGCGTCAGGTCGAGGGCCTCCCGCAGCCCCTCGGCAAGGGCCGCCGCATCGCAGGCCGGAACGCGCCAGCCGGTGCGTGCACCGGCCGCAACCTCCGGCGGTGCAAGCACCGTCTCCGGCACGGCGCCGAGGTCCGAGACGACGACGGGACGCCCCGCAGCCTGGGCCTCCACGGCGGCGCGGCCGAAGGCCTCCGGCTCCGTCGAGGGAACGGCGACGACAGTCGCAAGATGCATGGCCGCCGCCGGATCGGCGCAATGGCCGACAAGGCGGATGCGACCTTCCAGGCCATGTGCGGCGATGCGGCGCGTGAGGTCGGCAACATAGTCGGTGCGCCCTTGCGCATCGCCGGCAAGGATGCCGACGACGTCGCGCCCCTCGGCGGCGAGCCTTGCCAGCGCATCGATCAGCACGGTCTGGCCCTTCCAGGCGGTGAGGCGCGCCAGGTGCAGGATCACCGGCGCGTCGCCCTCAAGACCCCAGGCGGTGCGGAGGTCCGCAAGCCGGCCCGGCGTCATGGCGCCTTCGGCATAGTCCGCGAGGTCGGTACCGCGGTGGATGACGACAACCCGGCTGCCATCTGCCGCGACCCCGTTGTCCGCGACCATGTGGCGCGCCGCGATCAGCCTGGCCGTGTAGCCGGAATTGGCGATCACCACGTCGCCGCGGGCCATCACCGAATTGTAGAAGCCTTTGAGGGCGCTCTTCTGGTTATAGGCGCCGTGATAGGTGGTGACGAACGGCGTTCCGGTCAGCCGCGCCGCAAGGAGCGCCGACCAGGCGGGCGCCCTTGAGCGGGCGTGCAGGATATCGACCTTTTCCCGACGGACGATGCCGGCGAGGCGAAAGGCGTTGACGAGCATCAGGGCCGGGTTCTTGGTGGCGGCGGGAAAGGTGATGTGTTCCGCGCCGGCCGCCTCCAGCTCCGGCACCAGCCGGCCGCCGGCACTGACGACGATCGCGCGCCAGCCCTGCCGCACCAGTTCCGCTGCGACGTCGACGGCCGTGCGCTCGGCGCCGCCGGTCTCCAGCTCCGGCACGATCTGCAGCACCGTGCGGTGCGCTTTCCTTTCGCGGCTTTCCATGACAGGTTCCGGTCAATCCCGATCCGATCTTCGGAGGCTTAGAATGGACGACGCCAAACCGCAAATGCTTACCGTTGGAACAGGCGATGCCGCCCGCGAGATCGCGGTGATCGATACGCCCGGTGAGGGGCCCGGCGTCCTCTGGCTCGGCGGGTTCCGCTCCGACATGGCCGGCTCCAAGGCGCTCGCCCTCGACGACTGGTCGCGGGAAAAGGGCCGCGCCGTCACCCGTTTCGACTATTCCGGCCACGGCGTCTCCGGCGGCGACTTCGACGACGGCACGATCTCGCGCTGGCTGGAAGAGGCAAAGGCCGTCTTCGATGCCTGCTGCAAGCGGCCGACCGTGCTCGTCGGCTCGTCCATGGGCGGCTGGATCGCGCTCCTCCTCAACCGGCTCTTACGGATGGCCGGCGAGGGCGACAAGGTCGCCGGCCTCGTCCTCATCGCGCCGGCGGTCGACTTCACCGAGGAGCTGATGTGGAAGACGCTTTCCAAGGAGGCCCAGCAGCAACTCGTCGAGAAGGGATTCCACCTGGAGCCCTCGGACTATTCGGAAGAGCCCTACCGGTTCAACAAGGTGCTGATCGACGACGGCCGCAACCATCTCCTCCTCGGCGGCACCATCGAGACCGGCTGCCCGGTGCATATCCTGCAAGGGGTGGAAGACACCTCCGTGCCCTGGAACCATGCCGTGGAGCTGATGGCGCGGCTCGCCGAGGACGACGTCGTGCTGACGCTGATCAAGGACGGCGACCACCGCCTGTCGCGTGACGAGGATATCGCGCGGCTGATCGCGGCGGTCTCGGAGATCGCCTGAGGGGCCCCTTACCTCTTTTTGAGGTCAGCGCAATCCGGTGAGGTTGGAGACCAGCGCCGCCTCGGCCCTTCGCACCTTTTCGGCGAATTTGTGCGCCTTGTCCTCGTCGGCGCCGACATGCAGCCTTGCGGCGTCCGTGTAGTGCTGGGTGGTTTCGGAAACCGCGTCGATCATCGCCTGTTCGACGATGCGCGAGACGGCGGCGCGCTGCTCCTCGCTGAGCGGGGTGGACACCGCCTTCTCGATCCGCGCAACGGCGTCGTCGGCCAGCTTCTTCAACGGCATGTGGTTCCTTCCCCTGTTTTCTCGTTGATATCCCGCCGCGGCAGTCTAGAGCGCTTTCGGGAAAAGGTGACAGACTTTTTGGACAAGACGTCGCGACGCAACGGCGGGCCGAAGCATGCCGGGCGCTTGCGGTGAACCGTCCCCTCTCTCCTTCGGTGCGCCGGCCGGAAGACGAAAAGGCCGTCCGGTCCCCGCGGGGACCGGACGGCCGCGACGTCTCCCTGCATGAGGTTCCGCCCTTGTCGATCTAGGCGGTTTCCTCCGTGCCGATGAGGCTTTCCATCAGTTCGGAAAGCAGGTCCTCTTCCGTCGCCTCGCTGCTGGCTTCGTTACCGGAAGACAGCAGATCGGTTATCGAACCGGACGAGGACTCTTCCTGCACCGACAGCAGGCTGGAGAACGTTTCGGACGAGAACTCGCCCGGGGGAGGTCCAGGAGGCGGACCTTTGGGGGCACCTTCCTCAAGCTCGGCTTCGGTCACCTCGCCGTCGCCGTCGGTGTCGAGCTGGGCAAACATTTCCTCGACCGACGGGCCGCCGGCAACTTCTGCCGGTCCCTGGGGACGGTTTTCGTGGGCGTCGGAGAATTCTTCCAGCGACAACCCACCGCTGCCGTCGGCATCGTCTTTGGCGAAGCGTTCGGCTCGGGCGTCTTCCATCATGGCTTTCATGGCGGAAAAATCGGGCATACTTCCCGAAACTGCACCGATTGACATTGATGTTACTCCTCTCATCCAATGTCAGTCATTCCGATCCTGGAATGACCATCGGTTGATCCGATGGCGGGTAACGGGCAGCAACGGGCGAGCCAGCGTTGTTTCAAACAATCGTTTGAAACAACGCGGACACGGTTCTTGCGAGAGGCGATCAGTGACGCATAACCGTTCGGGAAAAGTCAGAGATGCCGCGCAGCCCCTATACCAAGGACACACGCCAGCAGATCCTGGAAGCGGCGCAGAAGACCTTCGCCGAATATGGCTACGACCGCACCAGCATCCGCCAGATCGTCGCCCGGGCGGGCACCAACATCGCCTCGGTGAACTACCATTTCGGCAGCAAGGACGCGCTCTACCGGGAAGTCCTGGCGGCCGCGATCTCCGATCTCACCGATGATCTCGGCACGGCCGTCGACGCCCTCGACCTCGACGGCCTGACGGTCGATCACGTGCACGACTTCGCCATACGGCACATCCTGACGGGAATTTCCTCCAAGCGCTTCGAGCCGCCGCGGGTGATCGGCTGGGAAATCATCTCGCCGAAGATCGACGTGCCGGCGCTGATGAACGGCAAGATGGCCGAGACCGAGGCACAGATCGTCCTGCTGCTGTCGCCCGCCATCACGCCGGGCGCGACCGCCGGACAGAAGTCGTTTGCCGCGCGCTGGTTCATGACGGCGATCCTGCCGCCGCCGCCGATTGCCGATTGGCTGACGGAGCTGCAGTCGTCCGGCGACGGGACATTCGAGATCGCAGTCTCGCAGCTTGCCGATGCGGCGATCGCCGGCGTGCGGGCGCTGACGGCCCCGGTGGAGGCGGAGGACGACGGCTGAGGCGGCTCAGCGCTTGCGCTCGGAGGTCGTTTCCGCGTCCCAGTCGCCGGTCGTCCAGAGCCGCTTCAGGCCGCTGCGATAGTCCGGATAGCGCGGCTTCCAGCCGAGCACGGACTTGGCCCTGTCGTTCGAGACGATCTTCGATTCGCCGTAGAAGGAGCGCGCCATGGGCGACAGCTCGGCGGTGGCGAAGTCCTCCTCCGGCGGCGGCTCCACGCCCATCAGCTCGGCCCCGAAAGTGACGACGTCCTGGGGCGGGGCGGCCTCGTCGTCGGTGACGTTGAAGATGCCACCGCAATCCTCGGCAATCGCTGCGGCGACGATCGAGGCGATGTCGTCGACATGGATGCGGTTGAAGACCTGGCCGGGCTTGACCAGCCGCCGCGCCGTTCCCTTCATCAGCCGGACCATGACGTTGTGGCCGGGGCCGTAGATGCCGGCAAGGCGGAAGATGGCCGCCGGCACGCCGATCTCCTCGGCCAGGTCGGTCCAGGCGGCCTCTGCCTCCAGCCGGCGGCGCGAGCGCGGGCTCGCCGGACGGCACGGCGTCTCCTCGTCGATGACGGCGCCGCGGTGGTCGCCATAGACGCCGATGGTGGAGAGATAGCCGACCCAGCGCAGACCGGGGGCGGCGGCGATATCGGCCGCGTGGTGGGCGAGCACCGGATCGCCATCCTCTCCCGGCGGCACGGAGGAGAGCACGTAGGTCGCCGATTTGAGGGCGTCGGCGACGCTCCTTCCCGGCCTGGTGCCGTCGAAGACGAAGGCGTCGATGCCGAGCTCTTCCAGCGCGTCGGCGCGCTCCCGGCTACGGGTCGTGCCGGCAATGGAGGCGAAGCGGTCGGCGAAAAGGCGATTGAGCGCCTTTGCCGAATTGCCGAACCCGAACACGAACAACCGCTCCCCTGCACCGCTCATTGCCCCGTTTCCTCCTTACGCTCACGTTCTTTTTCTGGCGCCCATTCTGCGCGCACATCGGCGTCGGTCTCAAGCGTCCGTCTCTCAGCCCGTGTCGTTTCGACCTCGGACGACGCGGCAAGGCGCTGGTAGGCCCAGGCGGCGGCGCCGCGCACCAGGGGCGATTCGTCCGCCATGAGCGGGCGAACGGCGTCCAGCAATGCGGGGTCGCCGGAATTGCCGATGGCAATGAGGACGTTGCGCACGAAGCGGCCGCGGCCGATGCGTTTTACGGGCGAGCCGGAAAAAAAGGCTCGGAAGGCCGCATCGTCGAGCGCGGCCAGTTCGGCGAGCGGCGGGGCCGCAAGGTCGTCGCGGACGGAAAGCTTCATCTCCCTGGTGGCGCTGGCATATTTGTTCCAGGGGCAGACGGCGAGGCAGTCGTCGCAGCCATAGATGCGGTTGCCGATCGCCGGGCGCAGGTGCCGCGGGATCGGGCCCTTCAGTTCGATGGTGAGATAGGAAATGCAGCGGCGCGCATCGATCCGGTAGGGCGCCGGCAGCGCCCCGGTCGGGCAGGCATCGAGGCAGGCCCGGCACGAGCCGCAATGGTCGGCGAGCGGCGGATCGGGGGCAAGGTCCAGCGTCGTATAGATCTCGCCGAGGAACAACCAGGAGCCGTAGTCACGCGAGACGAGGTTGGTGTGCTTGCCCTGCCAGCCGAGGCCGGCATGGGCCGCGATCGGCTTTTCCATCACCGGGGCGGTGTCGACGAAGACCTTGACGTCGCAGTCGGCGCGGGAGGCAAGCCAGCCCGCAAGCTGCTTCAGGCGGCCCTTGACGATGTCGTGGTAGTCGCGGTTGCCGGCATAGGCGGCGATGGCGCCGCGGTCGGGTTTATCTAGGACATCGCGCGGATCGCGCTCCGGTCCGTAGTTGAGGCCGAGGACAATGACCGAGCGCGCTTCCGGCCACAGCGCCCGCGGGCTCCTGCGCCGCTCCAGCGTCGTTGCCATCCAGTCCATGGTGCCGTGGTGGCCGGTCGCGACGAACTCGGCGAGGTGTTCGCCCGGCGTCTCGCCGATATCGGCAGAAGCGATGCGCACGGCATCGAAGCCGAGTTCTTTGGCTCGCGTCTCAAGCGCGGTTTTGAGGTCCCAGTTGGGTTTCAAAAGTCCAGGTCGGCGTAGGTCCGCGACGGCGGCATGCCGCGCACCTTTTCGGTGAGCAGTGGGCGGAAGATCGGCCGCGACTTCACCCGCGCGTACCAGGTCTTTGCGGTGTCGTCCTCTTCCCATGGCACCTCGCCAAGGTAGTCGACGCAGGAAATCCCGGCCGCGGCGGCCAGGTCCGCGTAGGAGAAGCGGTCGCCGGCCAGCCAGTTCCGGATCGATGCGAGATAGCCAATATAGCGCAGATGCGGGCGGATGTTGGCGCGCGCCGCGCGCAGCATGGCCGAATCCGGGGCGCCGCCGCCGCAGCGTTGCGGCATGTCCTGCTTGAACACCTTCTCGTGGACGAAGATGCCGCCGACCTCGCGGTCGAACTTGTCGAGGAACCAGTCGACGAGGCGGCGCATCTCGGCGCGCTTTTCCGGATGGTCGGGCATCAGGCGGCGGCTTTCCTGCATGTAGCCGCGGGTCTCGTCGAGATATTCCATGATCGCCCGGGCGCCGACGATGGCCGGACCGTCGTTTTCCACCAGCACCGGCAGCTCGCCGGCGGGGTTGAGCTTCAGGAACTCCGGCCGGCGCTCCCAGAACGGCTCGACGATGAGATCGCTCTCGGCGTTGTGCTCGGCAATCGCAAGGCGGACGAAGCGGCAGGCGGGCGAAAAGGGCTGGTGGTAAAGGGTCAGCATGGCATTTCGTTCAAAGCCCGGCGCCACATGCGCCGGGTATCGTGAACCGGGGAAACGTCTATAGGGGGCAAATCGGTTCCACTCAACCGGAACACTCGCGCCAGACGTGCACGGATTCGCTCAGGCGGGCGGTGCCACCCCGGGGATCCAGCCGTAGATAAGGGCGAAAAGCGCCAATGCGAGGGCAAGCCTGTAGATCACGAAGGGCAGGAAACTCATCCGCTTGACGATGGCCATCAGGAAGGCGATCGCGGCGAGCGCGGAAAAGAAGGTGAGCCCGGCGGCATAGAGCGCATCGGCCGGGATCGGCTCGCCGGTCTCGTAGGCTTCCAGGAACGTCAGGAGGCCGGCGGCGGTGATCGCCGGCACGCCGAGGAGGAAGGAGAACCGGGCCGACTCGTCGCGCTTGAAGCCCATGGCGCGGGCCGCCGTCATGGTGATGCCGGAACGGCTGGTGCCGGGCACCAGCGCCAGCGACTGGGCGATGCCGATGATGATCGCCGGGCCGAAGCGCATTTCCGCCATCGACTTGAGGCGCGGGCCGAAGGCGTCGGCGACATAGAGCAGGATGCCGAAGATGATGGCGTTCCAGGCGACGATCTCGACGCCGCGGATGTAGTCGAGGAAGCCGGTGAGCTTGAAGATCAGGCCGACGATGACCGCGGGGATGGTGCCGACGATGATGTAGGCGGCGAGCCGCGCCGCCCATGTCCAGCGCAGGCGGGCAAGGTCGATGCAGCCCTTGAGGATCGTCAGCACGTCGCGCCAGAAATAGGCGAGGATGGCGAACAGGGAGCCGACATGGACCATGACGTCGGTGATCAGCCCCTGGTCCGGCCAGCCCGTCAGCGCCGGGATCAGGATCAGGTGGCCCGACGAGGAGATCGGCAGGAACTCGGTGATGCCCTGGACGATGGCCAGGACGACGATCTGTTCAATGGACATGAAAGCGGCATCCTGGCGGGCGATGCGGGCAAGCGCCGCGCTCGGCCATCGATTGAAGGGGCGTCAGGCCGTGCGCGGGCGGTCGAACTGGCCGCGCGGCCGGAACCGGGTCAGATAGGTCGGCAGGATCGCCTCAAGGGTGCGGCCCTCGATGCCGAGGCCTTCCAGGGTGCGGCCGGCCGCCTTGGCCTCCGCCGAGACGACGTTGTCGCGGGCAAGCATCTTGACCTGGTCGCGGGTCAGCATCGGCTTCGGCAGCTTCTCCAGCAGCCAGGCCTGCATGCTGGCGATCTTCAGCGGCAGGGAGACGATGGCGCGCTTGCGGTCGATGACCTCCAGCATCACCTCGATGCATTCCCGGAACGTCTTCACCTCCGGGCCGCCGAGCTCGTAGACGCCGCCCGGCTCGGTCTTGCCCTCAAGGGCCATGGCGACGGCCTCGGCGACGTCGCCGACGAAGACCGGCTGGAACTTCGTGCTGCCGCCGATCAGCGGGACGACGGGCGACATCGCGGCCATCGATGCGAAGCGGTTGAAGAAGTCGTCCTCCGGCCCGAAGACGATGGAGGGCCTCAGGATCGCCGCGCCGGGCACGGCGGCAAGGACGCCGGCCTCGCCGGCCGCCTTGGCGCGGGCATAGGCCGCGGGCGATTCGGGGTCCGCGCCGATGGCGGAGATGTGCGCGACATTGGTGATGCCGGCCCTGGCCGCGGCCTCGGCGATTCTCTTCGCGCCCTCGGCAACGAGCGCCTCGAAGGTCTGCTTACCGCTCGGCACCAGGATGCCGACGGAATTGACGACGGCGTCGGCGCCGGCGAGCGCCCGCTCGATCGATTCGGGATAGCGCAGATTGGCCTGGACCGCGTGGATCTGGCCGACCGCGCCGATCGGCTGCAGGAAGAAGGCAAGGTCCGGCCGGCGCACCGCGACGCGCACGCGCCAGCCGCGGGCAACAAGGGCCCTCACCACATGTCGGCCGACGAAACCCGATCCGCCGAAAACCGTCACCAGTTTGGAGTTCTGCGAGACTGCCATTGGAATCCACCGCCGTTCGAAGCCGAATGCAAAGTTTCGCATTCCTCTTACCCGCTCGCCGGAAGCCTGTACAGGGGCGGTGTCGGGGCCGGCGAAACGGCCGGCGTTTGCGTTGTCGGCGAGACGAAGCGCAGATCGGCCACGCGGCCGCCGCAGACACCGATTGACAAGCCGGCAAGCGATCCTTAAAGCTCCTTCGCCGTTGGCCCAGGTGGCGGAATTGGTAGACGCGCTAGCTTCAGGTGCTAGTGCTCGAAAGGGCGTGGAGGTTCGAGTCCTCTCCTGGGCACCATCCGGCAGATTTCCCGGCAGGCGCGATCCGTTCGTGCCGACCCCGGGGTGCCGGACCGGCCGGTGTTTTCGTTGACGGGCCCGAACGGCCTTGCGGCCCGCCCGGCAAGACCCACGGAAACACCGATGACCATCCGGCTCCACAAAGGCGACCTCCCCGATCTTTCCCGCTACAAGGGCTCGGTCGCCATCGACACCGAGACCCTCGGCCTCAATCCCCATCGCGACCGGCTGTGCGTGGTGCAGCTCTCGCCCGGCGACGGCACCGCCGACGTGGTGCAGATCGCCCGCGGCCAGAGCGAGGCGCCGAATCTGACGCGGCTCCTTGCCGATCCGGACGTCGTCAAGATCTTCCATTTCGCCCGCTTCGACGTCGCCGTGCTCTATCACGCCTTCGGCGTCATGCCGGAGCCGGTCTGGTGCACCAAGATCGCCTCGCGGCTGGTGCGCACCTATACCGACCGGCACGGGCTGAAGGACATCTGCCGCGAATTGCTGAACATCGACCTTTCCAAGCAGCAGCAGAGCTCCGACTGGGCGGCCGAGGACCTCAGCGACGCCCAGCTCTCCTATGCGGCCTCGGACGTCCTCCACCTGCACCAGCTCCGCGACCGGCTGCAGATGATGCTCGCCCGCGAGGAGCGCACGGAGATGGCTGAGGCCTGTTTCCGCTTCCTGCCGACGCGGGCACGGCTCGACCTTGAAGGCTGGCCGGAACAGGATATTTTCGCCCATTCCTGATGCCGCGACACACGGCGCCCGGCCCGCTGACTGGCGATCCGCCCGAAATCCATCATATTGTTGTGGGAACCGGATGCGGCGCGGACGGCACAGGGCGTCCGCATACGCATCTTTTTTCCCTAATCATGGCGTCAGGACCGCCGAGGACCAGTGACCGCGCACCCGACCACTGCCGACAGCCCCGCGCCGCTTGCCACGCGCCAGCGCGAGCGGGCGCGCGTTGACGCTGTGCGCCACAGCCGGCGGGTGCGGCGGCTGAAGATCGTGCTGCCGAGCGTCGCCGCGGTCATCGTTGCGGTGATTGCCGGCATGGTGGTGATCTCGTCCTTCGCGCCGGGCATCGACCTTTCCGCCCTCAGCTTCGGCGGCGACGGCATCGTCATGGCCAATCCGCGGCTCTCCGGCCACGACAAGCAGAACCGGTCCTATGAGGTCACCGCCGACCGCGCCGTGCAGAGCCTTGCCAATCCGAAGATCATCACGATGGAGAAGATCGGCGCCCGGGTCGAGCTCGGCGACGGCTCCTGGGCAACCTTCAGGGCGGTCGAAGGCGTCTTCGACGGCACCAAGGAAACGCTGTCGCTGACCGACCGGATCACCATCGATTCCAGCCTCGGCTACCAGGCGACGCTCGACGGTGCGGAGGTCAACTTCAAGGACGGCGTCGTCACCAGCGCCGATCCGTTCAGCCTGACCTCGGAAAAGGGAACGATCGAGGCCGGGCGGCTGGAGGTCAAGGACGACGGCCAGACCATCCTCTTCGGCGACGGCATCAAGATGACGCTCAATCCGGCAGCCGGGGAAAAGCTGCCGAAGGCGGTCTCCTCCGAACTGAAGGAAGCCGCCAAGACGAAACGGCCGCGCGCGGACGGCGCCGCGGCCCCCGCCGCCTCCGGCGGCGAACAGGGAACCGGCCAATGACCCGCTTTTTTTCCACCTTTGGGACCGCCGCGCGCCTCGCTGTCGTCGCGCTGTTCGCCGGCGCGGTGCTTGCCGCGCCCGCCGCCCGGGCCCAGACGTTCACCGAATCCTTCACCGGCCTCGGCGTCAATTCCAACGACCCGATCCAGATCGAGGCCCGCGAACTGGAAGTGCGCGACAAGGAGCGGGTCGCGATCTTCCGCGGCGACGTCAATGTGCGCCAGCAGAATGCCGTCCTGAAGGCGCAGAACCTGAAGGTCTTCTACACCGGCGGGGCGGGCGCCAAGGGCGGCGCCCAGGACATCTCCAAGCTGGAGGCCGGCGGCAAGGTCTACGTCTCCTCCGGCGACCAGGTGGCGACCGGCGACAAGGCCGTCTTCGATTTGAAGGCGGAACAGCTTACCGTCACCGGCAATGTGGTCCTGTCCAAGGGACCGAACGTGATCCAGGGCGAGATCCTGGAAATCGACATGAAGACGGGCCAGGCGAAATTCCGCTCACCGTCGCGCATCCGCATGCTGATCCAGCCCAAGAGCCTTGGCAAAGAAAAAACCCCGCCCGGGAATTGACGCGGCGCACCGGAAGGTCCGCTCGACAGATGCCGGCGAGACGGATATGACGCCCGCATGAACGATTCACGATACATAGTTCGGACAATCGGACATCTGTCTTTTTGGCGGAGGACGCCGGCTTTGCGCGGCGGGAGGACGGGCGCTTGACGGTGCGCGGGCTCTTCAGCCGATTGACGGGCCGCGGCGCAGCGGCAGGGCGACGGCGCGCGCGCCGCGCCGGGACCGAAGACATCGAGCCCGCCGAGCCGCAGATCGTTTCCGCCGAGGCGGCGGCATCCGGCGACGATGTGCTCGCCGTGCGCAGCCTTGCCAAGAGCTATCGCCAGCGCCAGGTGGTGAGCGACGTGACGCTCGCGGTCGGCCGCGGCGAGGCGGTCGGCCTTCTCGGCCCGAACGGCGCCGGCAAGACCACCGTCTTCTATATGATCACCGGCCTCATCCGGCCCGACCACGGCGCCATCGAACTCGGCGGCTTCGACATCACCGGCCTGCCGATGTATCGCCGCGCCCGGCTCGGCATCGGCTACCTGCCGCAGGAAGCCTCGATCTTTCGCGGCCTCACCGTGCGCGACAACATCCTTGCGGTGCTGGAAGTGACCGAGCCGAACCGCAGGAAGCGGACGGCCGAGCTTGAGGAACTGCTCGACGAGTTCGGCATCTCCCATCTCGCCGACTCGCCGGCAATCGCGCTGTCCGGCGGCGAGCGGCGGCGGGTGGAGATCGCCCGGGCGCTGGCCAGCCGGCCGGCCTTCATGCTGCTTGACGAGCCGTTCGCGGGCATCGATCCGATCGCCGTCGGCGACATCCAGGCCCTCGTCCGGCACCTCACCCAGCGCGGCATCGGCGTCCTCATTACCGACCACAACGTGCGCGAAACCCTCGGCCTCATCGACCGCGCCTACATCATCGCGGCCGGCGCCGTGCTTACCGAGGGTCGCCCCGACGAGATCGTCGCCGACCCCGACGTGCGCCGCCTTTACCTCGGCGAGCGGTTTACGCTTTAGTCGGAACATCCTATTAGAAAGGGGCAAGGCAAGAAACGGACCAACCGGCCGGACAGGGACAGGGGCAGCTCTCGAGCATGGCAATGACGCCGAAACTCGAAATGCGGACGAGCCAGGCGCTCGTCATGACGCCGCAGCTCATGCAGGCGATCAAGCTCCTGCAACTGTCCAATGTCGATCTCGTCGCCCATGTGGAAACCGAGCTGGAACGCAACCCGCTGCTGGTGCGCGACGAAAGCGACGAGCGCGGCCCCGGCGAAGGCAATGAGGCGGCCGACCGCGGCGATGCGTCGTCCGACGCCGCCAGTTCCGACACCAGCTCTGACGGCGGCCCCGACAGTGGCTCAGACAGCGATGGGCCGGACCTCGATACGGCGCCGCTTGCCGATGCGCTGACCTCCGGCGCCGATGCCAACGTCTCCGACCTCGATGCCGATTTCGGCTCCGTCTATGCGGAGGACGGGCCGAGCGACAGCCCGGCGCCGGTCAGCGATCCCGGCGCCCTTGCCGGCAGCTCGTGGTCGCAGGTTTCCGGCCGCGGCGGCTCAGCCGACGACTTCGACCTCGATGCCGTGCTCGGCGCGGAAAAGTCGATGCAGGACCACCTCGCCGACCAGCTCGTCCTTGCGGTGAGCGATCCGGCGGAGCGGATGATCGGCCAGTATCTCATCGACATGATCGACGAGGCCGGCTACCTGACCGGCGACGTCGAGACCATGGCCGAACAGCTCGGCACCGACCCCGAGACCGTCGAACGGGTCCTCGCCGTCGTCCAGAGCTTCGATCCGAGCGGGATCGGCGCGCGCAGCCTTGCCGAATGCCTCGCCCTGCAACTGAAGGAGCGCGACCGGCTCGATCCGGCGATGAAGGCGCTCGTCGACAATCTGGAAATCCTCGCCCGGCGCGATTTTTCGGCGCTGCGGCGGATCTGCGGCGTCGACGAGGAGGACCTCGTTGACATGATCGGCGAGATCCGCGCGCTCAATCC
The DNA here is from genome assembly GCF_025961475.1 of Rhodobium gokarnense. Classification (NCBI taxonomy): domain Bacteria; kingdom Pseudomonadati; phylum Pseudomonadota; class Alphaproteobacteria; order Hyphomicrobiales; family Rhodobiaceae; genus Rhodobium; species Rhodobium gokarnense. The sequence continues at coordinate 153,273 of NZ_JAOQNS010000013.1, forward strand.
CAAGCCCGGCAACGCCTTCGGCGCCGCCGTCGTGCAGACCGTCGTGCCCGACGTCATCGTGCGCCCGTCCAGCAGCGGCGGCTGGGCCATCGAGCTGAATACCGAGACGCTGCCCAAGGTGCTGGTCGACCAGACCTATTACACCACCGTCTCCAGGGCCGCCGTCGACGACAAGGCCAAGACCTACCTCTCCGACTGCCTGCAGACGGCGAACTGGCTGGTCAAGAGCCTCGACCAGCGGGCCCGCACCATCCTCAAGGTCTCCACCGAGATCGTGCGCCAGCAGGACGGGTTCCTGGCCAACGGCGTCGCCTATCTGAAGCCGCTCAACCTCAGGACCGTCGCCGAAGCCATCAACATGCACGAGTCGACGGTCAGCCGGGTGACGTCGAACAAGTACATGGCGACGCCGCGCGGCATCTTCGAATTGAAATACTTCTTCACCTCGGCAATCGCCTCGGCCGAGGGCGGCGAGGCCCATTCCGCCGAGGCGGTGCGCCACCAGATCCGCCGCCTGATCGATGCGGAAAACCCCGAAGCGATCCTTTCCGACGATACGATCGTTAAGATGCTCAGGGATTCCGGCGTCGATATCGCACGGCGCACGGTCGCCAAATACCGGGAGTCCATGCGCATTCCCTCCTCGGTCCAGCGGCGCCGCGAAAAGCGCGCCCTGCAGCATGGCGCCGCCTGACGCAGGACCCGTTTCCCCCGCAATGCCAGCGGCTTAACCGCCGGTTGTTTTTCGGCTTTGACGGCGGCCCTCAACGGGCGCATGATCCGTTCGTGACAGTGTTGCGACCGTCGCCGCGGCCGCAAAGTGGGCGGGACAGAGCCGGCCGGACCCTGTGGGGTGATGGTCTCATGGTTAAACGCGGAACGGGAAAACCGGTCATTGACTTCGGCGCGGCAGGGCCGTAGAAGTCCGCGCGCGACAGGACGAGGCGATATGACATCGCATTGTGAGCAGCGCATTTGCTCGACGTCGGCGCATATAACAGCGGCGCGCGGACCCAAGCGACCAGCGAGCCGCCGGCGGATACGATCCCAGAGGACCTTATGACACTGCGAATCTCCAGTAAGAACGTCGATATCGGCGAATCTTTGCGTACCCATGTGGAAGCCCGCATCGACGATGCCGTCGACAAGTATTTCGACGGAAATTATTCCGGGAATCTGGTGTTCGAACGCGAAGGCTCCGGCTGCCGCGCCGACTGCAGCATCCACCTCGATACCGGCATCGTCCTGCAGGCGTCCGCCCAGGCCCAGGAACCGCAATCGTCCTTCGACCAGGCCGCCGAGCGCATCGAGAAGCGGCTCCGGCGCTACAAGCGCAAGCTCAAGGACCACCGGGCCGACACCAAGGGGGAAGCCTCCTACGTCGTCTTCGCCGCGAGCGAGGACGAGGAGGAAGTCCCGGAAGATTTCAATCCCGTCATCATCGCCGAAACGTCGACCAACATGAGGACCATGACGGTCGGCATGGCGGTCATGCAGCTCGATCTCATCGAGTCGCCCGTCGTCGTTTTCCGCAATGCGGGCAATGGCGGCATCAACGTGGTCTACCGCAGGGCCGACGGCCATATCGGCTGGGTCGACCCGTCTCTCGCCGGCAACGGCGCGGCAGACTGACGGTCCGGTGTCTTTTCGGATCGTCGTTTCATCCTGAAACGCCTCCCGCGGAGCGGCCTTCCGGCCGCGGGAATAGGTCGGATGTCAGTCAAAGGACTCTTCGTCATGGATCTGAGCGATCTTCTCAGCCCGGACTCCATCGTTCCGGCGCTGAAAGCGAATTCGAAGAAGCAGGTGATCCAGGAACTGGCGGGCCGGGCGGCGTCCCGGGTGCACCTGCCGGAACGCGATATCTTCGACACGCTCCTGCAGCGTGAACGGCTCGGCTCGACCGGCGTCGGTCATGGCGTCGCCATTCCGCACGGCAAGCTGGTCGCCCTCGACCGGCTCGTCGGCATCTTCGCGCGCCTGCAGCGGCCGGTCGACTTCGACGCCCTCGACGACGAACCCGTCGACATCATCTTCCTGCTGCTGGCGCCGGAAGGTGCGGGCGCCGACCACCTGAAGGCCTTGGCACGGATCGCCCGGCAACTGCGCGACCCGACGATCATCGCCAAATTGCGGGCGACCTCCGATCCGGCGGCGCTCTATGCGCTGCTGACGCAACCGCTCGCCTCCAACGCGGCCTGACGCAGCCGCGCGATCCCCCTCAGAACGACGAACGGCCCCGCAAGCCCTGTTCCCAGGGACCGGCGGAGCCGTTTGTCATTTCACCGCGTAATTTTCGGCGGGATCAGTGGACGCTGACCGCGTGGATGTCGTTGCTGATGGCGTTGGCAACGGCCGCATCGCGGGTGTCGGCGATCAGGATCGGGCTGCCGTCGGCGGCAAGCAGAGCCCACAGCTTCAGGCCCGGAGCGACTTCCGGCGCGTCCGGGAACATCGTCGCCAGGTCTTCCGAGGCGACCGGGCGCACATAGGCGAGCTGGTCGCCGCCGAGCTTGGCGAACACGTGGGGCGGCATCAGGGGGTGTTTCTGGGCATCGTGGTTCTTGGTGTCGTTCATGGCTTACGCCTCCTCATACTCACATGTGGCGCGAGGTACGCTTCGGCAAGGCTTTGCCCGCCGTTGCCGCCATCCGCTCCGGCAGAAGACTGCTGCCGTCAATCGTGGGCCGTGATCTCGATCTTGCGGACGATGCGTTCCGGCTCGGGACGCGCAAGATCGATCGAGAGGAGGCCGTCCTTCAGGTCGGCGCCGAGGATTTCGATGCCCTCGGCAAGGACGAAGGTGCGCTGGAACTGCCGCGAGGCGATGCCCCGGTGGAGGAAGTCCCGCTCCTTGTCGTCGGTCTGAAGGCCGCGGATCACCAACTGGTTTTCTTCCACTGCCACGTCGAGCTGCTCGCGCGTGAAGCCCGCCACCGCAAGGGTGATGCGAAGCGTCTCGCCATAGCCGCCGGACGAGCCGATCCGCTCGATATTGTAGGGCGGGTAGCCGTCATTGGTGGCTTTGGAAACGCGGTCGAGCACGCGCTCGATATCGTCGAACCCCAACAGATAGGGGCTGGAAAACGCCGACATTCGTGTCATGTCAAAGTCCTCTCGCGAAGCGACCTTGAGTGTCCGGACCCTTTGCTGGCATCCGGTGCGGCATCTGCGCCGTCGACGCCAATATGGTGAGACCGTGGCACCCGTTCAAGCGCCGCGGGTGCCGGGGCGCGCGAACCCGCGTCTTTCCGGCCGGCGGACATCTGCGAAAAGCCGGGCCTTGCACATGGCAATCGCGCTTTCCTTGAAGGACTTCAATGCAATCCGTGACGTTCTCGTCCTTGCATATGTCCCGGCGATGACAGGCGGGCCGACGGCCCGCCGCAGCGAGGGGAGGACCCATCATATGAAACCGCATTCCGCTGTCTTTGCCGCCCTTGTCGTCGGCGTGCTGGCGGCGTCCCTGCCCGGTGCCCGGCCGGTGCTTGCCGAGGACACCCGCGAACTGGTCGAGGTGGCACCGGACATCCGCGACCGGTTCCTGGAGGAGATGCGCCAGGACCTGGTCAATCTCGACGCGGTGATCACCGCGATCGCGGAGGACGACCTGGAGCTGGCAGCACGGATCGCGGAGCGCCGGATCGGCCTTGGCCATATGCGCATCATGCGCATGGAGGAGATGGGCGCCCCGGACGAAAAGATCGCCGCCGCCATTAAGGACATGCGGCAGATGGCCGAGGAGCTCGGCACGGACATGCCGAAGGAAATGGCCCGGCGCGGCATGGAGGGAGGCCGCGGCGTCGGCCGCTTCATGCCGCAGGAGCTGGTAGCCATCGGCCAGTTGTTCCACAAGACCGCCTATCCGCTGGCCGATGCGGCGCGGGCGGCAGACGCCGATCCGAGCGCGGAGAACTACAGGAAGCTCTTCGTCGCGCTTTCCGACATGACCAATTCGTGCCTCGGTTGCCACGAGGTCTTTCGTGTGAAATAGCGGGAGCACGTGTCCCCTCACAAGGAGCCGTCCCGATGCCCGACTATGCCCGCTATCCGAGCTTGAAAGACCGCGTCGTCTTCATCACCGGCGGGGCCGCCGGCATCGGCGGCGACATGGTCCGCCAGTTCGCCGGCCAGGGGGCGAAGGTCGGCTTCATCGACCTTGCCGAGGATGCGGGGAAGGCCAATGTCGCCGCCTGCATCGCCGCCGGCGCCGCCCACGCTCCGCTCTTCATCCCCGGCGACCTTCGCGACATCGATGCGCTGAAGGCGGCGATCGCGGAAACGGGCAAGCATTTCGGCGACATCACGGTCCTGGTCAACAACGCCGCCAATGACGACCGGCACGACTGGGCGGAGGTGACGCCGGACTACTGGGACGACCGCTTTGCGGTGAACCTCCGGCACCAGTTCTTTGCCATCCAGGCGGTGGTGCCGCAGATGCGCCGGGCCGGCTTCGGGTCGATCATCAACATCGGCAGCTCGTGCTGGATGATCAAGGAGGACTTCTTTCCCGGCTACGCCATCGCCAAGTCCGCCGTCCAGGGCCTTACCCACACCATGGCGCGGACCTTCGGGCCGGACAACATCCGGGTCAACGCCGTGCTGCCCGGCTGGGTCGCCACCGAGCGGCAACTGGAGAAGTGGTGGAGCCCGGAGGGCGAGGCCGGCACCATGGAGATGCAGTGCCTGAAGCGGCGCATCACCGCCGAAGAGTTCAACCGGATGGTTCTGTTCCTCGCCGCCGACGATGGCGGCGCCTGCACCGCCCAGAGCTTTGTCGTCGACGGCGGCCGCGGCCCGCTCTGAGCACCCGACCCCTTGCGCTTTTTGACAGCGGTAAGCGATGCCCGTTGTGCATCTGCACAAACCCGTCGGCAACCATACGAAAAAGCGTCGGGCACCGGCCTTGCACGCGGGGGTCGGTTTTCTAGATTGTATTTTAGGTATTTCTTCATGCTGTTGAAATTGTTTGCGGAAGTGTCCGGTCAATCCTCAGTGAACTGACTGTATCGGAATAAAAAATTCACACTCATTCGCTATGCTGCAGCGCATTATCGAAGAGGTTCTCCAGTGTTCTCGCTTGCCGGAAAAAAGGCGCTCGTCGTCGGGATCGCCAACGAAGAGTCGATCGCCTATGGCTGCGCCAAGGCGTTCCGCGACCAGGGCGCCGACCTTGCCATCACCTATCTGAACGACCGTGCCGAACGCTTCGTGCGCCCGATCGCGGAAAAGCTGGGTGCCGAAATCTGCCTGCCGCTCGACGTCCAGCGCGACGGCGAGTTCGGCGAGGTGTTCGACGCCATCCGCCAGCGCTGGGGCCGCATCGACGTCTGCCTGCATTCCATCGCCTTCTGCCCGAAGGAGGACCTGCACGGCCGGGTCGTCGACTGCTCGCGCAGCGGCTTTGCCGCGGCGATGGACATCTCCGTCTATTCCTTCATCCGCATGGTGCGCCGGGCCGAACACCTGATGCCGAACGGCGGCACCTGCATGACCGTCTCCTTCTACGGATCGGAAAAGGTCGTCGACCACTACAACATCATGGGCCCGGTGAAGGCCGCGCTGGAATCCACCTCGCGCTACCTCGCCGCCGAACTCGGCCCCAAGGGCATCAGCGTCCATGCGCTGTCGCCGGGGCCGCTGAAGACCCGCGCGGCGTCGGGCATCGACCATTTCGACGAGCTTATGGCGCGCACCGCGGAGCGCACGCCGACCCATCACCTGGCGACGATCGAGGATGTCGGCGCCTACGCAGCCTTCCTTGCCAGCCGCGAGGCCGCCAACGTCACCGGCGGCGTCCACATGATCGACGGCGGCTACCACATCGTGGGTTGACCCAATGACCGACAAAGACACCTCCAGCAACAGCAATCCCTTCGCGGCCTTCGGCAATGGATGGGGCGATCTCGCCAGCCAGTGGCGCCTGATGGGCGAGCTGACGCGCCACCACGCCAATGCACTGCGGGACAGCCAGGCCAAGGCCGTTACCGGCACGACCGCGGCGATGCGCGCCCTTGCACCGCAGTTCTGGAACGGCAATCCGGCGACGGCCTTCCAGGACTACGCCACCGACTTTGCAGAGCGCTCGCTTCTCTTCCTCGACACCCTGCGCCAGCGCGGCGACTCCTACATCGAGCGCGAGGAGGAAGGCTTCAAGCCGGTCCTGGTCTTCGACTACGACCTCATCATCGATGGCCGCGAGCTTGCCAAACCCGTCAACTATGCCCTCGTGCGCATCCTGCCGCCGGAGGGCTCGCCGCCGCAGCGCGAGGACGGCCGCCCCTTCGTCATCATCGACCCGCGCGCCGGCCACGGCAGCGGCATCGGCGGCTTCAAGAGCGAGTCGGAGGTCGGCGTTGCCCTCAAGGACGGCCACCCGGTCTATTTCGTCATCTTCTATCCCGACCCGGAACCCGGCCAGACCCTCGGCGATGTCTGCGAGGCCGAGGCGCTGTTCCTGAAGGAAATCCACGCCCGGCACCCGAACGCGCCGCTGCCGCTTGTTACCGGCAACTGCCAGGGCGGCTGGGCCTCGATGATCCTCGGCGCCATCCATCCGGACCTGATCGGGCCGCTGGTCATTGCCGGCGCGCCGCTCTCCTACTGGGCCGGCGAAAAGGGCAAGAACCCGTTCCGCTATTTCGGCGGCGTCATGGGCGGTGCCGTGCCGGCGCTGTTTTCGTCCGATCTCGGCGGCGGCAAGTTCGACGGCGCCCACCTGGTCATGAACTTCGAGAGCCTCAACCCGGCCAACACCTGGTGGCGCAAGAACTACACGGTCTTCGCCGACGTCGACAACGAGGCCGACCGCTTCCTCGATTTCGAGAAATGGTGGTCCGGTTTCTATTTCATGAACGAGAACGAGATCCGCTGGATCGTCGAGAACCTGTTCATCGGCAACAAGCTGACCCGCGGCGAGGCGGTGCTGCCGGACGGCACGCCGATCGACCTCACCCGCATCCAGGCGCCGGTCGTCGTCTTCGCCTCGCATGGCGACAACATCACGCCGCCGCAGCAGGCGCTGAACTGGATCCCGGACCTTTACGATTCCGTCCAGGAGATGCAGGCGCGCGGCAACGTCGTCGTCTACACCCTGCACGACAGCGTCGGCCATCTCGGCATCTTCGTCTCGGCCAAGGTGGCGAGCAAGCAGCACAAGCAGATCACCTCGGTCGTCAAGACCATCGAGGCGCTCGCCCCCGGCCTTTACGAAATGAAGATCGGCAAGGAGGACGGCGTCTATACGGTCTCCTTCGAAGCGCGCACCATCGACGACATCCTGGCGCTCGACGACGGCCGCGAGGAAGAGGAGGAGTTCGCCGCCGTCGCCCAGCTCTCCGAATGGGCGACGAAGACCTACGAGCTGACCATGCGCCCCTTCGTCCAGAGCATGGTGACGCCGCAAATCGCCGAGGCCAACCGGGTGATGCATCCGATGCGCACCCAGCGCTATCTGTTCTCCGGCGCCAACCCGGCGATGCGCAGCGTCAAGGCGCTGGCCGACCGGCGCCGGCGGACCCGCACGCCGATTGCCGCGGACAATCCGTTCTTTAGGGCCGAAAAGCTGATGGCCGACGTCGTGGAGAACAACTGGAACCTCTTCCGCGACACCCGCGATGCCTTCATCGAGCTTGCCTTTCACGGCATCTACGGCACGCCCGTCATGAAGCGGCTTGCAGAAAACGGCGTCCGCAAGCGGGAGGTGCGCGACGCTTTGCAATACCCCCAGGTCAAGGAAGCGCTGGCAAAATCGGGTGTCGGAGGGTATGCCGAGGCCATCATCCGCATGCTGATTCTGATCGCCCGGGCACGCGGGTCGGTACGGCGCGACCGCCTCGAACGCTCCAACCGCATCCTGCATTCCCGGCCGCCCTTCGACACCATGACGCCTGAGCACCGCAGCCGCATCATCCACGAGCAGACGATGATCGTGGAATTCGCCGGCAAGGAGGCGATCGCCACCCTGCCGGAGCTGCTGCGCGACGACGTCGACCGCATGAGGGCGGTCAATCTGGTGATGGAAATCGCCGGCGCGGTGGAAGAAATGGACCCGCCGACGATCGCCATGTTCAAGCACATCCAGCAGGTGCTGAAGACGATGGCGAAGGACTGGCACGAACCGCAGCACGAGGTCGAGGGCCACATCCCCGGCACTTCGCCGGATGCTGCGACCGCGCCGACCGCCTGAAGCGTCGCCTGAGACAGAAAAAGGCCCACTCCGGGGACGAGGAGCCGAAAAAAATGATCCGCGAGAACAAGCTTTTCGACGAACTGACGGTCGGCGACAGCGCTTCCGTCAAGCGCGTGTGCACCGCCAACGACCTGTTCGTCTTCGCCCACGCGTCGGGCAACCTCAACCCGCTGCACCTGCCGGAGGACGAGCACCACAATGGCAAGGCGAACGGCGAGACGGCCGAACCGGTGGCCCCGTCCATGTGGGTCGGCGCGCTGATCTCCTCGGTGCTCGGCAACATCCTCCCCGGCGCCGGCACGCTCTACAAGACCCAGACGTTCCGCTTCGTCGACCGGGTCCATGTCGGCGATGAGCTGACCGTCACCGTCACGGTGTCGGAAAAGCGCGCCAACAACACCGTCGTCCTCGACACGGTGATCACCGGGCGCGGCGGCGACGTGGTCGCCGACGGCGTTGCCGAAGTGCTCGCCCCGACCCGCAAGGTGGCCATCGACGACGACCGGCTGCCGGACCTCCTGATCCGCCGCCACCAGCATTTCGACCGCTATCTCGACGCCTGTGCCGGCATGCCGAGCGCTGCGACCGCCGTCGTTGCGCCGGAGGACCCGGCCTCGCTCGGCGGCGCGCTGCTGGCCGCCAAGCGCAACCTCATCGTGCCGATCCTGATCGGCTCGGCCGAGGCCATCAAGGCGGTCGCCAAGAAGCACGGCGAGGACCTTACCGGCATCGAGATCATCGACGTTGCGAACCATGACGCGGCCGCGGCAAAGGCAGTGGAGATGGCCCGCGCCGACCAGGTCCAGGCGATCATGAAGGGGCACCTGCATACCGACCAGCTCCTGCGCCACGTCGTCAAGCGCGACGGCGGGCTTCGCACCGGGCGCCGGCTCAGCCACGCCTTCATCATGGACGTGCCGGGCCTCGACCACGTGCTCATCGTCTCGGACGCGGCGATCAACATCTCGCCGAGCCTTGAGGAAAAGATCGACATCACCCAGAGCGCCATCGACCTCGGCCGCTCGCTCGGCATCGGCCAGCCGAAGGTCGGCGTGCTGTCGGCCGTGGAGACCGTCAATCCGGCGATCCCCTCGACCCTCGATGCCGCCGCGCTCTCCAAGATGGCCGATCGCGGCCAGATCACCGGCGGCCTCGTCGACGGGCCGCTGGCCATGGACAACGCCATCGACCTGCAGGCGGCCCAGACCAAGGGCATCACCTCGCTGGTCGCCGGCCGCGCCGACGTCCTCATCGTGCCGAACCTGGAAGCCGGCAACATGCTGGCCAAGGAACTGGCCTTCATCGCCCATGCGGAAGCCGCGGGCGTCGTGCTCGGCGCTGCCGTCCCGATCATCCTGACCAGCCGCGCCGACGGCGAAAAGGCGCGGCTCGCTTCCTGCGCCATCGCCGCGCTCTATAAAGCGTGGCAGGTGGGAGGTCGGTCCATGATCGCGGAGGCAGCGGAATAATGCATCACATCCTGACCCTCAATTCCGGTTCCTCCTCCATCAAATTCGCCCTCTTCGCGGTCAACGGCACGCCGGTGGAAAAGGTCCGCGGCCAGGTCGAGGGCCTCGGCAGCATGCCGCGCCTGAAGGCGGAGACCGGGCGCTCGGTGCTGGTCGACGAGGTGCTCGACGAGACCCGGGTCAAGGACCATGCCAGCGGCCTTGCCGCCGTGCTCGGCTTCCTGCACGCGCATTTCGCGGCCGATCAGATCGCCGCCGTCGGCCACCGCATCGTCCATGGCGGCCCGGACTATACCGAGCCGGTGATCCTCGACGACGCGCGGCTCGCCGAGCTTGCCGAATTCCGCCCGCTGGCGCCGCTGCACCAGCCGCACAACATTTCCGGCGTAGAGGCGGCCAAGAAGGCATTCCCGAACGCCGTCCAGGTCGGCTGCTTCGATACCGCCTTCCACCGCGCCCACCCCTGGGTCAACGATACCTACGCCCTGCCGCGCGACCTCTACGACCAGGGCGTCCGGCGCTACGGCTTCCACGGGCTCTCCTACGAATATGTGGAGAACCGGCTGCACGAGGTGGCGCCGCACCACGCCGACGGCCGGGTCATCGTCACCCATCTCGGCAACGGCTCGTCGATGTGCGCCATCCAGGGCGGCCAGAGCGTCGGCTCGTCCATGGGCTTCACCGCCCTCGACGGCCTGCCGATGGGCACCCGCTGCGGCCAGCTCGACCCCGGCGTCGTGCTCTACATGATGAGCGAGCTCGGCATGTCCGCCGAGGAGATCGAGGACGTGCTCTACCGCCGTTCCGGCCTCAAGGGCCTGTCCGGCATCTCCCACGACATGCGGCTGCTGGAAGCTGCCGGTACGCCGGAAGCGCTGCAGGCCATCGACTATTTCGTCTATCGCATCCGGCGCGAGATCGGCGCCATGATCGCCATTCTCTCCGGCCTCGACGCGCTGGTCTTTTGCGGCGGCATCGGCGAGCACGCCGTGCGCATACGCGAGCGTATCTGCCAGGGCTTCGACTGGATCGGCATCGAGCTCGACGAGACCCGCAACCGGCACGGCAGCACGGTGATCTCCTCCGACCGCTCGCGCGTGCGCGTCTTCGTCATCCCGACCAACGAAGAGGCGATGATCGCCAGCCACACGGCGCGGCTTCTCGCCGAGGCGTCCTCGCCGGCGATCATCTGAGCGCCGCGCCCGCAGCGCCCGGCCGGGCGCTGCCCCGTTCCTACTTCAGGCTCAGGATCGACAGGCTGATCTGCGGCCACAGGATCAGCACCACGAGCCCGGCGGCGATGGTCAGGATGAACGGCAGCACCTGACGGGATATCTGCTCAAGCTTCAGCCCCGATATGCTGCAGGCGACGAACAGGTTGACGCCGAGCGGCGGCGTCAGGAAGCCGATCTCGCTCGTCACCACCAGCAGGATGCCGAAATGGATCGGATCGACGCCGAGCCGCGTGACCAGCGGCAACAGGATCGGCGTCAGGATGATCACCGTCGACAGCGTCTCCATGAAGGTGCCGAGCACGATCAGGATCGCGGCGAGCAGGAACAGCATCAGCACGGCGTCGGTGGTGACCGTGAGGAGCGAGGCGGCGATTTGCTGCGGGATCTGGTTGAGGGCGAGGAACTCGCCGAAGAACACCGCCGTTCCCATGATGACGACCAGCCCGCCGCAGATGGCGCTCGCCTCCGACAGGGAGTCCCAGATCGCCGTCAGCCCGACCCGCCGCTTGATGACGACGCCGACGAGGAGTGCGTAGAGGACGGCGACGACCGAGGCCTCGACCGGCGTGAAGATGCCGGCATAGATGCCGCCGAGCACGATGAAGGGCGTTGCCAGCGAGAACTTCGCCGCATAGAGCGCCTTGCCGAAATCCCGCAGCTCGAAGGCCGCGCCCGCGCCCCGGAAGCCGGCACGCAGGGACAGGAGATAGGCGACCCCGATCAGGAGGGTGCCCATCAGAAGGCCGGGGACGATGCCGGCGAGGAACAGATCGCCGATGGAGACGCTGGCCAGCACCCCATAGACGATCATCGGGTTGCTCGGCGGCAACAGGATGCCGAGCGTGCCGCCCGAGGAGGTGACCGCGGCGGCAAAGTCCTTGCGGTAACCGTCCTGGACCATGGCCGGGATCAACAGCGTGCCGACGGCGGCGACCGTGCCCGGCCCGGAGCCGGAGATGGCGGCAAAGAACATGCAGGACAGGATGGTGACGATGGCGAGCCCGCCATGGGTGCGCCCGACGACGCGCCGCATCACCGCGATGATGTCCTCGGTGATGCCGGCCCGGGCCATCACTGCGCCGGCAAGGACGAAGCAGGGGATGGCGAGGAGCGGGAACTTGTCGACGCCCTCATAGAGGCTGTGGGCCAGCGAGGCGAGCGGGATCGGCGACAGCAGGAGCTCGATCAGGGACGGCACGCCGAGGACGGCGAAGATCGGCACCCCGAGAAACAGGCAGACGGCGAAGACGACGACGAAGGTCATGGCGCACCGTCCTTGCCGCGGTCGATCTCGACCTCTTCGACCAGCACCGAGCCGCCGCGCCGCCAGGCCTCCCACTGGCGCTGGACGACGCGCAGGGTCATCAGCGCATGGGCGAGCGGGATCACCGCATAGACATAGACGAGCGGCAGGAACAGCGCGGTGGAATAGACCGGATGGGCGATCATGCGCCGGATCAGCAGGATGCCGGCGACGACGACGAAGAGGTTGAAGGCGGCCCAGATCGCATCGGCAAGGAGCAGCGCCACCCGCTCGCCGCCGGGAATGAGGGGCGTCGCCACCGTGACGCGGATGTGCCGGCCCTTCTGGGCGGCAAGGCTCGCCGAGATGTAGACAAACCAGACGAAGCAGAAGCGCGAGACCTCTTCCGACCAGGTGATGCCGGTCTGCAGCACGTAGCGGAAGAACACCTGTGCCGCGAGGATGAGGACCAGCGACGCCAGGGCGAGGTTGGCGACGACTTCCTCGAAGCGGTCGAGAAGGGAAAAGAGGCGCGTAAGGCGCATGGGGCCGTTCTCTTGCAGGTCGGAGATCCTGGGCGGCGCGACGGCCGGACGACGGAACCGCCGCCCGGCCGTGCCGGAGCCGATGGGGTCAGTGGGCCTTACTTGACCTCGCCGGTCTCCAGATAGGTGACGGTGGCATCGACCCAGTCCTTGCCGCCGCCGACGAGCTTGTAGAGCTCCGGCCAGGCGCCGCGGGCACGGGACTGCCACTCCTCCGGGTCCTTGAGCTCGCAGAAGGTGACGCCGTGGTCGTCCTTGAGTGCGCCGCGGACCTCGGCGCCGACCTTCTTGACCCATGCCGCATGGGCCTTGTCGGCCTCGTCGGCGGCCTTGAGGATCACCGTCCGGTCGGCCTCGTCGAGGCCTTCGAGCCAGTCATTGTTGGCGATGACGACGCCGGCCATCGGCAGGTAGGTCGCCTCGGTGATGTATTTGATGTGCTCGTAGAAGCCCATCTTCAGGATAACGTCGGTCGGGCTGTCGAAGGCGTCGACCACCCCTTGCGCCACCGCGCCGTAGGTCTCCGACCAGGCGATCGGATAGGTCGAGACGCCCCAGGCGTCCCACATCGCCGTCATCACCGGGTTCTTCGGCGCCCGGATCTTCAGGCCCTGAAGGTCGGCGAGCTCGTCGATGCACTTGTCCTTGGCAAAGAGGCTGCGGAACGAGTTGGTGTAGCCGCCGACGACCTTGAGGCTGCCGGATTCGTCGAGCACGCGCTTCGCCAGTTCGTCGCGATAGGGTCCGGCCCGGAGCAGGCCGCCCTCGCCGGTGAGCTGGTCGACGCTGGAGGTCATGTAGGGCAGCACCAGAACGTTCAGCGAGGGGGCGAGCTGGGCGACGTTGTTGGAGGTGATGCCGGCCATCTGGACGACGCCGAGCTGCACCTTCTGGGCGGTCGCCTGTTCGGAACCCATGACGCCGCCGTCGAGCACCTCGACGGCGATCTCGCCATTGGAGAGCGTCGCCACCCGGTCGGCGAAGTCGTGGGCATAGATGCCGAAGGCCTGGTCGGCCGGGCAGCAATGGGCGTAGCGCAGCGTGATGCGCGGCTCCGCCGCCGTGCCGGCACCGGGCAGCGCCAGGACGGCAAGGCAGAGCGCCAGGGCGACACCCGCTGTGATCCTCGTTCTGAAAGTCATGGTCTTCCTCCGCTGAAGTCCGCCGCCGGTTTTGGGGAGCCGGATTTGCGGCGGCGTTGTTTGTCCGTTGTCGGCTGGCGCCAGGCTCCCCTATCCAAGGAAATACGGTTCCGGCAGGCCGCGCGCGCCGGTTCCGGTCACGGCAAAGAGGCTGCCGGCGAGCGGCTGATCGGCGGCGCCCTCTTCGGATAGCTGGAACGTCGCGGTGGTGACGTAGAGCGTCGAGAGGTCGTCGTCGCCGAAGGCGCACATGGTCGGGTGTTCGACGGGCAGCGCGATGCGGCGCAGGAGCGTGCCGTCGGGGGCAAAGCAGCCGATCGCCCAGCCGGCGAAGAGCGCCGCCCAGTAATTGCCGTCGGCATCGACCGTGGCGCCGTCGATCCGGCCCTCGGTTGTCGCAGCATCGACGAAGGGACGCCGGTTGGAGATCGCGCCCGCCTCGACGTCGAAATCGTATCTGGCATAGCGCTCGCGGCGGCTGTCGGAGAAATAGAGCGTGCGGTCGTCCGGGCTGAAGGCGATGCCGTTGGAGACCATGATGCCGTTCGCCATCTCGGTGACCGTGTGGTCCGGGTCGAGGCGGTAGAGGGAGGCCTTCGGCTCTGAAAAATCCTCGTCCATGGTGCCGCACCAGTAGCGGCCCCTGCGGTCGCACTTGCCGTCGTTGAGCCTTGTGCCCGGCACGATCGGGTCGAGGCCTGCGATCGGTGTCGCCGCGCCGCTCTCCAGATCGACCGTGAAAAACCCCGTGCCGAGGGCGGCGACGAGGCCGCCGGCCCTGCGCATGCCGATCGAGCCGACCGTCTCCGGCATCTGCCAGGACGCGCGCGCACCCGTGCCGGGATCGAGCCCGTGGATGCGGGCGCCGAGCGAGTCGATCCACAGAAGCTGCCGCCGGCGCGGGTCCCAGAGCGGGCATTCGCCGAGGCGGTCGGGGTTCTGGAGGACGCAGGCGACTTCCGGCACCTTACCAGCCCTTTCGCACGGCGCCGGCCGCCGCCGGGGCGGCCGGGCCGCCCTCCAGCGCGCGGAAACGGGCGACAGTGTCGCGCACGCCGTCGGCGAGCGAGGTTGCCGGCCAGTCGCCGATCACCCGCCGCAAGGGCGCGTTGTCGAAGCCGCCGGTCGGCGAGGGCCGATGGATGTCGGCCGTGGTCACCGTTGCGCCCGGCACGATCATGCGGATCGCGGCAAGGAGGTCGTCGGTGGAGGCGACCTCGGTGGTCAGGTCCGAGACGAGGGCGCCGTCCCAGTGCGCCTCGGTCGCGCGGGCAAAGATCTCGGCGACCTCCCCGGCATATTGGAAGCAGCTTTCGGTGCGGAACGGCAGTTCGTAAGGCAGCCCGAGGGCGGCGGCGCGGATCGCCCGCGTGATCGCGGAGGTCTCGCCGTCGTCGCGGCCGACGCCGTAGACGATGAAGGGACGCAGCCCGAGGCTGGAGATGCCGTGGTCCTCCCAATAGAGCCGGGCGATCTCCTCGTCGGTCTTCTTGAAGACGCCGTAGAGATTGGCCGGCGCGTTGGCCGGCCCGCGCGGCTTGGCGGCGGCCGAGCTGGTGTAGACGAGGTTGCCGACGCCGTGCCTGCGGGCGGCTTCGAAGACGTTGATCTGGCCGATGATGTTGACCTTGGCGCAGGCCACCGGGTTGGCGCGGCAGGCCGGGATCTGCAGGGCGGCAAGGTGGATGACGGCTGCGGGGGCGACCTCGGCAAAGAGGGCATCGACCGCATCGCCGTCGGAGACGTCGCAGTGCCGCCAGTCTATCGCGCCCTGATCCTTTCGCGGCACCAGGCTGTCGATGCGGCTGCGGTCGTCGGTGACGTCGGTGGCGACCACCTTGCGGCCGGCGGAAAGCAGCCGGGCGATGATCCAGGATCCGAGGAAGCCGGTCGCACCGGTGATGAGGACGGGGCGGGCGTCGGCGGTCATTCGGAGGTCCAGTCCATTTTTTTCGTATCGGCCTTGGTCCGGCGGTCGAGCGCCCAGCGGATGGGCGGCCAGAGCAGGATCGCGGCTGTCAGCACGAAGAGGGCGAGCGCGATCGGCCGCTCGAAGAAGGCGAGGAAGTCGCCGCGGGTGATCAGCAGGCCCTGGCGCAGGGAGTTCTCGATCATTTCGCTCAGCACCATGCCGATGACCATCGGCGCCAGCGGGAAACCGTTCTTGCGGAAAAGGAAGCCGACGACGCCGAAGACGAAGGCGATGATGAGGTCAATGGGATTGCCGCGCACGCCATAGGCGCCAATCAGGGAGATGACGACGACGCACGCCATCAGGATCGGTTCCGGGACCCTGAGCACCCGCGTGAAAGCCTGGGCACCGACGGCGCCGACGACGAACATCAGGAGATTGACCGCGATGAGGATGAAGAACACCGCATAGACGAGGTCGAGGTGCTCGGTGAAAAGCCGCGGTCCGGGCGCCAGGCCATGGACGACGAAGGTGCCGAGCATGACGGCGGTGACCGGATCACCCGGAATGCCGAGGGCGAGCGTCGGCACCATGGCGCTGCCGGTGACGGCGTTGTTGGCGCTTTCGGCGGCGACCAGCCCGTCGGGCTCGCCGGTGCCGAGCTTGTCGCGGCGCGGAGAAGAGCGCTTGGCCTCGGAGTAGGAAATGAACGCGGCGGTGGCTGCCCCGGTGCCCGGCAGGGCGCCGACGAAGGAGCCGATGGCGCAGGACTTGAAGAGGATGCCGAGCCGCGGCTTCCACTCCGACCAGGGCGGCAGGCGGAAGCCGACGCGGAACATCGACTGTTCCTTCAGGACGTGGGTTTCCGAGGCCCGCACGAAGACCTCCGACAGGGCGAAGAGGCCGACGATTGCCGGCACCAGTGAGATGCCGGCGGTCATCTCGAAATTGTCGAAGGTAAAGCGCATGTCGCCGGTGACGTGGTCGACGCCGACGGTGGCAACGAAGAGCCCGATGACGCCGGACAGCAGCCCCTTCAGCATGGCGCCGCGCGAGACATTGGCGATGCAGATGAGGGCAAAGACGCCGAGGGCGAAATATTCGATCGCCGTGAAATTGAGCGAAAAGGCCGCGAGCTGCGGGGCGGCGACGATGAGGACGGCGACGGAAAAGAGCCCGCCGATGACCGAGGCGGCCGTCGTCCAGCCGATGGCGAGGTCCGCCTCGCCGCGCCGCGCCATCGGGTAGCCGTCAAGCGCGGTCGCCGCCGCCTGGGGCGTTCCCGGCGTATTGATGACGATGGCGGAGATCGAACCGCCATAGACCGAGCCGCAATAGATGCCGAGCATCAGGGCGAGCGCCGGGATCTGGCCGAGGGTGAAGGTGAAGGGCAGCACCATTGTGATGCCGACCACCGAGCCGAGGCCCGGCAGCACGCCGACGACGACGCCGAGCACCGTGCCGGCAAAGACCGAGACGAGCACCGGCAGGGTCAGAAGATGTCCGATACCGAGGGAAAGGGCGTCCATGGGCGGCCTTAAAAGCTGTCGAACCAGGGCGAGGACGGCAGGATGATCAGGAACACCTTGTCGAAGAGGTACCAGACCGTCAGCGGATAGATCGCGGCGACCGCGCCGATCACGGGCACGTTGCGGTAGCCGAGGAGGAACGGCAGGGCGAAGACGTAGAGAACCGTGGCGATGAGGAAGCCGACAGCCGTGATCGCGCCGATATACAGCCCGGTGAGCGCGATGGTTGAGACGACGATGAGAAGCGTGCGGCCGCTGAAGAAGCGGTGCGGCAGGCGGAGCCCTTCGATGGTCACGGCCAGCGACAGCACCAGCATCAGGGCCAGCAGGATGCGCGGGAAGAACACCGGTCCGCGCCCGGCGGTGACGATGGAGACGTCATAGACGGGATCGAAGGTGTGGTAGAAGAGATAGGCCGCGACCAGCAGCGACACAGCGCCGATCACCGTCGTCCAGGAAACGCGCGTCATCGAAAAACCTCATGCCGCCGGGAAGGCCGGGCGGCCTTCCCGCACCATCCGCGCACTCAGTTCTTCTTCAGGCCGGCCTTGGCCAGAAGCCCTTCGTTCTTGTCGAACTCGGACTTGACGAAGGCCTCGAAGTCGCTGCCGGACATGTATGTGACAGGCATGCGAAGCTGGCTCATGCGCTCGCCGAAGGCGTTCGATTTCATGCCGGCCTCGCAGGCCGCCTGCAGCTTTTCCCTGGCCTCGGCCGGAATCCCCTTCGGCGCGACGATGCCGCCCCAGATCGGGAAGTTCAGATCGAAGCCCTGGTCCTTGGCGGTCGGCAGGTCCTCGGCGGTAGCGACCCGCTCGTCCATCAGCATGGCGATCGACTTCACCTGGTCGGCGTTCTTGGTCAGGAACGAGATGTGGGCGACGAACATGTCGACGGTGCCGTCGAGCATCGCCTTGAAGGTCGGGGCCGAGCCCTTGAAGGGGATGAACTGGAAGTCGGCGCCGGAGGCCTCCTTGACGCCGAGGCCGGCGACATGGGGGATCGAGCCGACCGCCTGGATGCCGTAGTTCAGCTTGCCCGGATTGGCCTTGGCGTAGTCGATCATGTCCTTCAGCGAATTGAACGGCGAATCCTTGCGCACCACCAGCGAGGACGGCGCCGAATAGGCAAGGCAGATATAGTCGAAGGAGGCCGGATCATAGGGCAGCCGGCGCAGGTGCGGCTGGGTGGTCATCGGGCCGACCGGCATCATGCCGATGGTGTAGCCGTCCGGCCGGGCGCGGGCGGTCTCCGCCGCGCCGATGGTGCCGCCGGCGCCGGCCGTGTTCTTGACGACGATCTCCGTGCCGAGCGCCTCGGCCATCGGGCCGGCGAGCGTGCGGGTGGTGATGTCGGTGCCGCCGCCGGCCCCGAACGGCACGATGATGGTGACGGGTTTTTCCGGAAACGCCTGGGCCTCGGCGCTGAGCGCGGCGCCAAGGCCCAGGGCCACGGCGCCGGCGAGAACGGCATGCTGAACGGACGTGCGAACCACTGATATTCCTCCCTTTTTTCTTGTCGGCCTCGTGCCTGGCGGCCGGGCCCTCGGGCGCATTTTACGCCACAAGATTTCCCTACGATACATTTTTAAAAACGGTTTTCAATTTCGAAATTGAAATTAAATTCCAAAAAAATTAATGTCGCGAAAAAGACGACAAGAACGACCACAAGGGAGGACATCAACCATGACACGCAAGACGCGCCTGTCGGATGCGGAGATCGAGACCTATCACCGCGACGGCCTCGTCATTCCGGACTACCGCCTGCCGGAGGAGACCCTCGACGGCCTGAAGGCCGCCGTCGACCGGCTGATCGCCGACCACCCGGACGTGCGCCCGGAGCAGCTCTCTGGCCCGCACAATCCGTGGGGCCAGTCGGCCAAGATGATCGGCAATTACGACTTCCTCAGCTTTTGCGGCTTTCCCGAAATCCTCGACATGGTCGAGCAGGTCATCGGCCCGGACATCATCCTTTGGGGCAGCATGCTGTTCGCCAAGCCGCCGAAGGAGGGAAAGGCCGTGCCCTGGCACCAGGACGGCCAGTACTGGCCGATCTCGCCGCTCGCCACCTGCACCGTGCGCATCGCCATCGACGGCTCGACGGTGGAGAACGGCTGCATGCGCTACATCCCCGGCTCGCACCGGCAAAAGACGCTGGAGCGCCACGCCGTCGCCGACCGGGACGACTACGCCATCAAGCAGGAGATGGAGGAGATCGACGAGACAAAGGCCCGCGACGTGGTGCTGGCGCCCGGCCAAGTCTCGCTGCACGACGTCTACACCGTGCACGGCTCCAATCATAACCGGTCCGGAAGGCGCCGGGCCGATTACGCCATCCGCTACATGCCGGCGACCTCGCTCTACGACCGCAGCCCCGACCATCCGGCAACGGCCTACGCCATGAAGGTCTCGCCGACCATGAACTATCCCTTGCGGCCGATCTGGCTGATGCGGGGTGAGGACCGGGCCGGCAACGACTTTTCCGTCGGCCACGGCAGCCACGCTGCGTGATCCGCCACCTCCGGCATGCACTGATATCTGCAATAAAAACAACACAATAAAATCAACGAGGAACCATGACCAAGACAAACGAACGTGTCGTCGACACTCTGATCGAGGCCGGCGTCACGCGGGCCTTCACCTTGCCGGGTCTCGGCGTCACCTGGTCGCTGCCGGCCTTTTACGACCGTCGGGACGAATTCGATGTCGTCCTGACGCGCAACGAATGGATCGCCTCCATCATGACGCAGGTGACGGGGCGGCTGACCGGCCGTCCCGCCGTCCTGATGGGCCAGGGCCCGTGGCTCACCACTATCGGCGCCATAGGCATCCTGGAGGCCCATTTTGCCGGCTCGCCGATGGTCGTGCTGACGGAAACCTCCGACTATGACGGCTACGGCCAGCTCGGCGTCTATCAGACGATGACCGGCGACTATGGCGGCGCCGACGCCATGGCGTCGCTGAAGCCGATCACCAAATACTGCACCTATGCGACGACGCCGGAAGAGGCCGTCTTCGGCACCCAGATGGCGGTCAAGCACGCCAGCCTGCCGCGCACCGGCCCGGCCGCCGTCATCATGAAGACGTCGATCATCCGGCAGGAAATGCCGGAGGCGCCGAAGCCGGGTCTCTACCCGTCCAAGGGATACCTGTCCTACACCCCTGCCCGGCCCGACGCCGGCGCGGTCGCCCGGCTGAAGGACCTCCTCGACAAGGCCAAGCGCCCGGTCTTCATCGCCGGCAACGGCGTCTTGGCGTCGAACAGCGGCGCGGCGCTGCAGGCACTGGCGGAGGCGGCCGGCATCGCAGTCGCCACCAGCTACAACGCCAAGGGCGCGATCGCCGAGACCTCCGACGTCACCGCCGGCATGCTCGGCACCTGGGGCATGCCGACCGCCAACCGGGCCGTCGCCGAGGCCGACCTCGTCGTCATGCTCGGCGCCTCGATGGGCCCGGACTACACCCGGTTCCGGGACCCGGACCTGATCCGGCCCGGCGACCAGACGCTGGTGCAGGTCGACATCGACCCGCGCAATGCCGGCTGGGTCTATCCGGTGGACCTGGCGATCACCGGCGACGTTGCCGACGTTATCGCTATGCTTGCCGACAGCGGGCTCGATGCCGGGGCTCGCGAGGCGCGGCTTTCCGCCATCGCCGACCTCAAGGAGCGCACCGACTACCACGTCCTGCCCGACCTGCCGGCGGCCCAGGGCAGCGTCCACCATGTCGACCTCGTCAAGGCGATGCAGGGTTTTCTCGGCCCCGACGACATCCTGGCGCTGGATGCCGGCTCCAACCGCATCTGGTCGACCTTCGGCTTGCGCATGCCGTACCCGCAGCAGCTCCTCGTGCCCGGCGGCACCGGCGTCATGGGCTGGGGCGGGCCGGCGGCGGCGGCGGCAAAGCTGGTGCACCCGGACAAGCGCGTCACCTGCCTTTCCGGCGACGGCGGCTTCATGATGACGCTGCAGGTAATCACCACCTGCATCCAGCAGAACCTGTCCACCGTCTTCGTCGTCAACAACAATTCCGGCCTCGGCATGGTCCGGGACAATCTCGGCGAACGGCGCATCGCGGTCGATTTCGAGGACATCGATTTCGTCACCGTCGCCGAGGGCCTCGGCGGCAAGGGGATCAGGGTCTACCACCCGGGCGAGATCCGCGACGCCATCGAGACGGCTCACAAGATGGGCGGGCCGGTCGTCGTCGACGTCAAGGTCGACCCGGACGCCAGCCACCACCAGGCGGTCGACAATGCACCGCTCTGAGGGGCACCGCCGTGAAGGGCGCTTTGAGGGCCGCGTTGCCCTCATCACCGCCGCGGCGAGCGGCGTCGGCCGGGGCGTCGCGCTCCGGCTCGCCGCCGAGGGCGCGTCCGTCACCATCTGGGACCGGGACGCCGACGCGCTCAAGGATGCCGCCGCGGAAGCGGAGAGCGAAGGTCTTTCTCTCGCCACCCGCGCCCTCGACATGACCGACGGCGATGCGATTGCGGAGGCGGTCGCGGAGCTTGCCGCTTCCGCCGGGCGCATCGACGTTCTGGTCAACAATATCGGCGGCTCGCTGCACACCCCGTTCCGGTTCCTCGAGCAGTCGGACGAAGACTGGCAGCGCGTCATGGACGTCAACGTCACGGCCTGTGCCCGCACGACCCGCGCGGTGATCCCGCACATGGTCAAGGCCGGCTATGGCCGGATCATCAATATGGGCTCCAAGGCCGGCCGCTACGGCAGCCTCTTTGCCGGCGCCAACTATGTGGCGGCGAAGGGCGCGATGCAGGCGCTGACCCTGCAGATCGCCCAGGAGTTCGGGCCCGCCGGCATCACCTGCAACAGCGTCTGCCCCGGCGCCATCCTGACGCCGCGGGTGCGCGGACTTCTCGCCGAACGCCAGTCGGAGGAGGAGCGCCAGCGGGTGCTTGGAACGATCCCGGTGCGGCGCCACGGCGAGGTGGAGGACGTCGCCGCGGCAATCGCCTATCTCGCCTCGGAAGAAGCCGGCTTCGTCACCGGCGCCTCCCTCGACGTCAATGGCGGCCAGGGCATGACGATCTGAGGGGGTGTTGAC
Source organism: Rhodobium gokarnense (assembly GCF_025961475.1). Lineage (NCBI taxonomy): Bacteria > Pseudomonadati > Pseudomonadota > Alphaproteobacteria > Hyphomicrobiales > Rhodobiaceae > Rhodobium > Rhodobium gokarnense. The sequence goes on from NZ_JAOQNS010000013.1 coordinate 175,605, forward strand.
TCGCCGGATTGCCGCGCCGGCCCGTCTAGACCGACATCGGTCGCCCTCCACTCAGCCGTCACCCCGGGCGAAGCGAAGCGGAGGCCCGGGGCCCATTGCCACCTCGGCGCGGTAGCCCGTCGCGGGTCTCGACGTGACTTGGATCCGCGCCAAAGCCACGTTCTCTCAACCGGCGACATACCGCGTTGACAGGGGCATTAGGCCCCGGCTCGGAGGCCGGGGTGACGACGGAGGTTGGGGCGGGCGGGGGTGCATCCAAAAGCGCGCGAAACCCGCTGCAACGCCGTATGGATTGCCGCGTCGGCCTTCCCAGGCTCGCGTCACGCGCCGCTCCCCGTCCTTCGGACCCTCGCAATTGTCTGTTTGAAGTTGGTTAGGATTGTTGTGTCGCCGCAGATGGCGATGCCGGGTCCGGGGCGGCCGCTCCGGACCCGGCGCGGAT